>CAZIKD010000189.1:0-4562 GCA_964539725.1 uncultured Candidatus Bathyarchaeia archaeon
TCCCTTTACTCAAACACAAAATGTCCGGGACGACACCGACGTGCTGGCAGGCGAACATCTTCCCAGTCCGCCCCATTCCAGTCTGGATCTCATCGAGGATGAGGAGGACGCCTTTCTCGTCGCAGAGCTCGCGAAGCTGCCTCAGGAACTCGGCGGGCGGGACGTTGATGCCCCCCTCCCCCTGGATGGGCTCCGTGACGACGGCGGCGGTGTCAGGAGTTATCACCTCCCTGATCTTCTCGACGTTGCCGAAGGGCGCGTGCCTGTAGCCGGGCATCATGGGGCCGAAGCCCTCCTTGTATTTCTTCTTCCAGGTTGCGGCGAGGGCGCCCATGGATTTGCCGTGGAAGGCGTTCATCATGGCGACTATCTCGGTCTTCCCGGTCTTCCTCTTCGCCAGCTTGAAGGCGAATTCCACCGCCTCGGCTCCGCTGTTGGAAAGGTAGCTACGCGTGAGCTCCTTCGGAGCGATCTTGCTCAGCCGCTCCAGGAGCTCGCTTCGCGCCTCGTTGTAGTAGGCGCCGTGGCAGCTCGTCAGCTTCTCAGCCTGGCTCTTTATTGCCTCGACCACCTTCGGGTGGCAGTGTCCCACTACGGATACGCCGTAGTTACTTGTGCAATCTATGTACTCTCGGCCATCAGCGTCCCAGAGGGTCGCCCCCATGCCGCGTGCGGCTACGACGCCTCTCTTCCAGTAGAGATTCGCCATCGACGCCGTTTCCCTATCAATGATCTCTTGTCTGTTCATATCCTGATCACGGTTCCTCCGTCGTGGTTGAGGGCTGCCTGTATCGCCCTCTCTTTGAAGCCGGAGGCGATTATTACCTCTGACACCCCTCCTTCGACTGCTTCCTGGGCGGCGTAGACCTTGGTACTCATTCCTGAGCCAATCCTGTCTTGTAGGTCCTTCGCCTCGAAGCTGCTTAGCCTCTCTACGCGCTTGCCCTCCATCATGATGCCGTCGACGTCGGTGAGGAGGATGAGCCTATCCGATTTGAGGGCGGCGGCAACATTCGCCGCCATCCTGTCTCCGTCGACGTTGAGAGGCTCAGCCTGCGCCCCCATCGCTACCGCGCTGATCACAGGCATATAGCCGTTGCTTACGAGTAGGTTGAGGAAGTCGACGTTTACTCGCTCGATCTGTCCAGTGTAGCCTCCATCCACAAGGATCTTACGCTTCCTTTCATCGAGGGCTATGATCTTCTCCTTTCGGATCGCCCTGACGGCGCCTCCGTCGAGGCCGCTCAGGCCCACTGCTTGTACACCGGCTCTCTGTAGGACGGAGACGATCTCCTTGTTTATCTTGCCCGCCATGACCATTGTGTATATCTCGGCTGTCTGCTTGTCGGTGTATCGGCTCTTGAAGCCCCGGGGCGACATCACGAACCTGGGCGGGTGGCCGAGCCTGGTGGATATGTCGGTGACTATGTCCCCGCCGCCGTGGACAATGACGAATCGGTGCTCCCCGCTGAGAGTTTTGATCTCCGCTGCAAGCGACTCCGGGAAGCCGTTCACAAGGAGGTCTCCACCGGCCTTCATCACTATGAGCATCAACCATCACCTAGTGGATCCCAATGAGGTCCAGACCCATCTTCTCATCCCAGCCGTTGACGGCGTTCCAGCACTGCACGCCCTGGCCGGCGGCGCCCTTGACGATGTTGTCGATGGCGCCCAAGACGACTAGGCGAGGGACGTGTCCATCTAACTCGAACCCGATTTCGATGTAGTTTGTCCCGACTACCACCTTAGGGTCTGGTAGCTGATAGAGTCCCTTCTTGTACTTGACGATGTGGATGAAGCCCTCGGAGCCGTACATATCCCGATAAGCCTTCCAGACCTCGCTGTTCTCGACCCTTCTATTGAGCCAGAGATGGGCTGTTACGAGGATCCCTCGGGCGATGTCCAGGGCGTGGGGGGTGAAGCCAACCTGGACTTGAGTTCCGGCCTGTGCGGACAGCTCCTGCTCTATCTCAGCTATATGCCGGTGACCGACAACGTTGTAGGGGCGGATGCCTCCGAACCTCTCAGTGTGGTGACTGGCGGGTGTGGGTTCGCTTCCACCTCCACTGGATCCGATCTTCGCATCTATTACGATCCTATTGAGGTCGACGTAGTCGGCCTTCACGATGGGGGCGAGGCTTAGGATGCTCGTAGCCGCCATGCAGCCGGCGCAGGCGACGAGGTCAGCGCCTCGCAGCTCCCTTCGATGTAGCTCCGGTAGGCCGTAGACAGCTCTATCGAGTAGATCGGGGTTAGGGTGGCTCCAACCGTAGTGTTCCTGGTATGCGGCGGGATTCTTGAGCCGGAAGTCGGCGGATAGATCGATGATCTTTAGGCCCCTTCCGAGGAGGTCAGACGCGAAGTCCTTTGACGCGCCGTGGGGTGTCGCTAGGAAGACGGTATCGCACGTTGATGCGATCTCCTCGTGATCGACGGGGCTGAACTTGAGCGGCGTGTGCCCCCTGAGGTTGGGGTGCATCAAGTAGAGATACTCCCCAGCATACTTCTGGCTCGTCACGATTGTGATCTCGGCTTGGGGGTGGCGGAGGAGGAGCCTGAGGAGCTCCCCGCCCGCGTAACCTGATCCACCTATGATACCTACTTTCATCGTGTTCACCGGTCTAAGAGACTCAAGGCACAGCAGAGGAGGTGTTCTGCGACGTTTATGCCGGCCACGATTCGGGTCTGCTCCCAGAACTCGGGGCAGCTGTTCCCCTCGTGAAACATGACGCGATCTGCGGTCCTCTCCAAACTGTCTTGCACAGTCTTCTGGATGAACTGGTAGGCAGCGGTCACCTTGTATTCGAGGTACGCCTTCTCCACGTTCCTGCTGTAAGCCTCGAAGCTCGTCTTCTTGTTCGGATCGATCTTCGCCTTGGTTACCTCCGCGAAGGGAGCGTCGAGTGATTGGAATTGGCTTCTCAGCTCTGACTCTTCGACGTTCTTCGCGTCGCCGATGTCGGGCATAGCGTCGAGGGCGATGAGCCAAGCGGGGCTGTCTCCTGCTAGGGCTACGCCGCACTTCTCTGCGTCGTGGCGGACCCGCTCGGGGAGGTTGACGTGGAAGACCATGTTGCCGAGGAACGTGTTTGTGCGGAACTCCTTGAAGCCACCCCTGACGAGGGCCACTGGTTGGCAGATGGGTGTTCGACCCTTCTCCTTGCTCACTATTATGCGGAGGTCGTAGAACCACTTGTCCACGAGCTGCTGCGCGACAACGCCAACCGGATTGGTGATGCCGGGATGCAGATTTTGGAGAATATCGACCAGCTCACCGCGACCCCTCGCTAGGGCCACGCTCCGACCGTGGGTTCCGGCGTCGGGCTTGACCACGACCCCCTCGGAGCCAAGCTCCAACTCTATGAGGTCTCGGATCGCCTCGGTGTTATCTATGCCTCCACCCGCCCCAGTCTCCTCCAGGACGTTGCATGGTATATAGACCGTCCTCGGGATATTCACGCCATGGGACATGAATGCGAGGAGGCTCCGCATCTTACTCTGGCAAGCGAGCTCAACCTCGAGCGGGTTGACCCCCTGTTTCCCGAGGCTCTCAATAATCATCGATGCGAATATTCGCCTGTTTTTACTCTGCCCACGGTTGAGTACGACCCTAGTCTCCGATAGGTTCCTAGTGTAATCTTTCCCCGTTGTACGGAAATCGAAGCCACCTCTGTCGAAGCCGAAGGCAACCTTGTAGAATGGGAGGTAGCTCAACTCGATACCCATCTGTTCAGCGGTAAGTTTTATGCCAAGCTCGTCGCTCTCTGAACGATCGTAAAGAATGGCGATATCAGTCATCACTCGGCCTCTCTAAAAAAGGGGGTGTAGTCTCACTCGCCCCAGTCTTCGCCTTTAAGCGTCAGCTCCTTAAGGAGTAGAAGACCCTCCCCGGTCTCCTCGACGACGTACTCCAAGCCACAGTCAATGCACTCCACTATCTCGCCGATGACGGCGTCTTCAGGGATCTCTACAACTCCACCACAGTCTGTACAGTTAGGGGACATCTCGGTTTCTAACGCCTCTATCTTTCAACAATCTCGTGTTGACTTGAACTCATGATATCGTAGTTAAATTTAAGGATATCGAATGTAAATAACGTAATATTTATGTAAGTCGCATTTACATTACGATTATCGCATATAATTGTTGCTTTTGTTAATGTTTGGGATGCGAGTTTTAGGGTAGGTAGCTATCATTATTGGGATAATTTCGCGCGATAACAGTCACTCGAAGATTGCTCTGATTAACCCAAGTCTTCCCAGGTGCTTCTCGTCATTGGTGAATGCCTCGCTTATCCCGAGTCGCTCTATGATGGCGACGTTAACGGCGTCGTTGAAGTCTAGTCGGTTGGTCGCCATCAGCGCCCGGGCATCGTGTGTCCTGAAACGTTTCTTATAGAGGCGCGCTACTCGTCTCCGAGTGTGGCTGGGGGAGAGCTCCCCTAATACTTCTCCATCTTAAGCCCCGGTATCTTATCGCGCGCGACTCATCGGAGTGTCAATTTATTGGTGGGATCGGTGAGATTTGAACCCATCATCCCCTGAAGATTTTCCTCGCATAAT
>CAZIKD010000190.1:0-4561 GCA_964539725.1 uncultured Candidatus Bathyarchaeia archaeon
TCGCGATGAGTACACCCTTCGGGAAGTGGAGGTAGACGCGTGGAGGCATCTCTATGGCCTTGTTCCCCATCTCCCTGAAGCCGTTCTCGACGGCTTCGAAGGCACTCTTCATGTCAAGTACCTGCTTGACCTCGTCTTGCGTTAGATATAGAACCATGACTATCTCCTTAGACAGTAGGTTGGGTTTAGAGTATAAATAATTTCGAGCACGTGGAAACCTCCAAATAAGCTTCAGGGGAAGGGAGTAGATATAATGAGTCTCACAGCTACGATCTCAACCCTCGGCTTCTGGCTATTGGTCGCGCTGCTCCTGGTATTATTCATGCTTCAAGTCGTCTTCCGCATCATTCGACACTGGTACCATTTCCCAATCCCCTCAGTTATGACGCAGTTTATTGACAACCCATTCCGGCGACGCTTCATCCAGAACCCGGAGGTCATAGCCAACCGGATGAGGCTCATGCCGGGGATGCGAGTCGTTGAGATCGGACCGGGAAAAGGCAGTTACACATTCGCCTTTGCCCGGAGGGTGATGCCCGATGGCATAGTCTACGCGTGTGACATACAGGAGTACGTTTTGGATAGGCTGAGGGAGAGGGTGAGGAGGGAGGGCATATCCAACGTCAATGTAAGGATAGATAACGTCTATGCCTTCTCATTCCCCGACGCCTCGATGGATAGGGTGATCGCCATCTCATGCCTCGCCGAGATACCGGAGCCCATCAGAGTTCTCAAAGAATGCGGGAGGATACTCAAGCCAGGTGGTCTCATCTGCCTGAGTGAGCTGCTGCCCGACCCTGATTACCCGTTCGTGGGCACCGAGAAAAGATGGGCGGCCGAAGCGGGGTTGAAGCTAGAGGAGGAGTTCGGAAGCTTCTTCGCCTATCAGCTCCACTTTAGAAAGTCGGTCACGGCGTGAACTTTTCTCCGCCGGTGAAGACTCGTTGAAGCTCAGAGTAGAGGACGTGGAAACCGTCATAGGTCTTCGCTGAAACCGCGATGGGGCTGAACTCCACACCCATTCTCTCGATAATCTCCAGCATATCCTGACTGATCTCCTTATTCATCCCGCTCAGCTTCGCGTCTACCGCCTCTCTTAGGAGGTCGGGGTCCTCGGACCACCCCACCATTTGCTCCAGCTCCATATCCTTGAGGAGGTCTATCTTACTGATCACCTGGAACTGGGGGAGCTGAAATCTGATGTTTATAGCGGAGGCGAGGAACATGTTCATTACGTAGTTGAGAGGATCCCTGCAGAAGCCAGCATCGAAGAGGTATACTAGACCCTTATCAGCGTCGGTGAGTCCCTCGGCAACTTGAGCGCCGATGTCGCGGAAGGCGAAGAGCTCCATCTGCCCAGGAGTGTCAACTATGCAAAGGTCGGGGGTGAAGTCCTCAATGTCCTGGCTTACGTCCTCGATGACGTCTCTGATCATATCGGTGGCGGCGACGAGCCCCCCGTTTGGACCGAGGCCGTACTCCTCCATCACGTGTTCAACCTTGATATAGTCGCGGATGTCGACATTGGCGGAGTAGGGTAGGCTCGGTGCTCCGGGGTCGAGGTTTATGGCCATAACGTCCTCACGCTGCATCTCTAACCAGCGAGTGAAGGCAGCGGTGAGGCTGGTCTTGCCGCTCCCTGCGGTCCCTACCATGAAGATCATGTGCATGGCGGTTACCCTGTCAGATCCCTTAACGCCTTGTATGCGGTCGCGAGGCTGGTTCGATCCGCCCTCTTAAAGGCATAACCGCAGACTGGCGTAACTAGCCCTTTGACGCCCTTATCCTTTGCCACCTTCATTCCCCTAATAGCGTCGAGGAGTATAGAGCCACCGTTTGGGGCATCTTCGCTGCTCAGTTTAAGGTCCATCGTGAAGGGGACGCCTCCGAAGTAGCGACCCTTGACCCAGAAAAAGCTGTCGCGCCCGTTTCCGAGGAAGTCGACGAAGTCTGTTGAACCGGAGACGAGGGGGAACTTGTAGGGGATATGGCCGGTGACGGCGGCGGTCTTAATGGTCCTCTTCGTGTCCTTCGTCTTTTCAAGGGTGTTTATCGACTCGGTGCCGCCACCGACATCGAGTTGGTAGCTCTCGTCGATGTGGGCTCCACGGTTGTGGAGAAACTCGAGGATGCCAATGTGGATGGCAGTAGCACCAACCTGATCGAGGAGGTCGTCCCCCGCCAAGGGTAGCTCTGCAGTTGTGAAATTCTTCACAAGTGTTGCGTCTCCGGCGACGCTCGAAGGCGTAGTATTGAGGTAGGCACAACCCGCATCGATCGCCGCCCTCGCATAGAGTGTAGAAGCCTTGTCACTGCCCCCCGAGACCATGTTGATGAGCATATCCGCCCTCGCCTTCCTCAACACCGCGGCGACGTCGACTGCTTCGGCGGATGATCGCTTGATGCTGCTGAGGGCACTCTCCTCTGTGAGGTCAGGGGCGGGACCCATCTGCACTACCACCTTGAGCTTCGGCACTTTTGCAACCCTAGGAGCCTGATTCGGCTTCGCGAAAATGGCCTCGGATAGGTCATTCCCCACCTTCGCTTCAGATATATCGAAAGCGGCGACGAATTTAACGTCGGAGGGCTTGTATCCGCCGAGTTCGGGGTGGAGGAGCCCAAGGGGCTCCTTCGCATTAGCGTAGAAGTATGTACCCTGTACTAGGCTTGAGCAGAGGTTCCCGGTGCCAGCGACGGCGACCCGTATCTCACCCATGGTTCCACCTGCTCAGTGATGAGGCAGCTACGGGTATAGAAGGGTAACGTTTCAGATTAGGGGCTTCTCCATAGCGAGGCCGTCCTCGTCCCAATAGTAACCGGGGAGGGATCCCACCTCGACGTAACCTAGCTTCTTATAGAGCCTCTGCGCCGGGGTATTCGAGGCGCGGACCTCTAGGTAGGCCGCTTCCGCCCCCCGCAATCGGAACCGGTCTTCGAGTTCGTCGAGGAGCCTGACAGCTAAACCCATTCGCCTCCTAGCCTCGGCGACTGCGACGTTCATAACGTGCCCAACCCTGCCGCCACTCCTCCACTCGACCTCGCCGATGGCATACCCTACGATAGTGCCCTCCGCTTCGACTATGAGGAAGAGGTCGGGAGCTCTCCCCCTCATCAAGAAGAAGATTGAGCGAGGCCAGGGGTCTGGGTAGCTTCCTACCTCAATCTGGTGGATGGTGGAGAGGTCCATTTCTGTGGCGATCCGTATCTTGGGCCCCAATTCAGGCTGTGAGGGGGTGCATCGTTATTTATGGGTTAAGGACATTTTACAGAAGTGGCTCCGGGTTGGATAAGAGGTCGCTTGCTTTCACGCTGATCGGGGTCGCCTTCTTTCTAGTCTACCTCGCCTGGGCTAACCCCTTCGCGGCCTTCGCCGAGGTCGGGAGATTCAACATCGGCGTCTACGCGTTAGCTGTACTCATCGACCAGATAGGCCTCCTCTTCTTCGCCGCCTCGTGGTACCTCATACTCAGGGCGATGAGGGTTAACCTTACCTTCTGGGGGGCGACGCAGCTGAGCTTTACGAGCCTCTTCATAGGCTGGCTCGTGCCCCTCCCCTTGATGACTGAGATGGTCCGCGCCTACCTCGTGAAGGATAGGTCTGGCTCCAACCTCGGAAAGGCCCTGAGCAGCGTCCTTGTCCACAGGTCGTACTACAACATCGCCTTCGGAATGATCATCGGTGGGACCGCTATAGTCACCATCGCCAGCGGAAGGGAGATACCAATAAACCCTTGGGTGAGCTGGTTCCTGATCACCTTCGCGGTGCTGAGCGTCGCGGTGTTCAGTCTGATGCTGAATACACGGGTCCTTAGCTACATCTACATGAAGAGCCCCTCATGGGTGAGGAGGAAAGTCTTCGACAGGTTCCACGACCCGGAGTCGGTGGAGGAGGGCTTCCAACCCGTGATCGAAGACATCGGTGAGGCCGTGGACTCCCTCAGGAAAAACATGGGGATCAACCTCATAGCATTCGGTATGCTACTCTTCCACTGGAGCGCTGGCGCCATAACAGCCTACCTCTCAGCCGAGGCGCTAGGGGTCCACGTGGATGTGCCCACCGTCGTCTTCGCCTTCGCCGTAGTCGAGTTCCTACAACAGCTGAACTTCTTCATCCCGAGCGGGATCGGTCTGCTCGACGCCGGCCTGGCAGGGGCCTTCGTCCTCGCGGGGGTCCCACTCTCGACGGCAGCCGCGATCAGCCTACTGACCCGCCTCGCTACGTATTGGTTCGAGGTCATAGTCTGCGTTCCGGTCGCACTCCGCTTCGGCTACAAGGAGTTCCTGGCGAAGTACTTCGCCACCAGTGGGTAGTAACTATTTAACGTAGGTGCGGTTTATTCTCGCGTATGCTCCGCCTCGGGATAATCGGTTGTGGTAGGGTCACCACCATGTTCCACCTTAAGGCCATGAAGGCCTCGGGGGTCGTGGATCTGGTAAGCATCTCGGATAAAAGCGGTGAACAACTCGCTGAGGTGAAGAACGCAACGGGAGTTGGCCATGCTTGCGGCGACTACCACGAACTACTTACGAGACCAGAGGTTGAAGCTGTAGCTATCAATAC
>CAZIKD010000191.1:0-4559 GCA_964539725.1 uncultured Candidatus Bathyarchaeia archaeon
ATTGCTCTTTGGGGTACCCGCCGGGCTCATCATGGCTCTGCCATCGGAGGTTCTTAAGAGGGAAAACAGGGGGCCGGGTATGGGTGTCTTTCAGACGGTTGCGACCGCGGGTCAAACCTTCTTGCCCGTGGTGGCCGGCTATTTGCAGGATGCGACAGGGAACAATGGCGTATCGCTGACCTATGGTGGCGTCTGCTTGGCGCTCGCTGTCGTGTTCCTGCTGGCTTTTAGAGTCATCCAGGGCAGGGTTAAAGGAGTGATAGTCTCTAACTTTGCTTGATTCACGCGCCCTTTAATTTATAGTTTTCTTCATCTGGGCGAGTGCTCATGTTATTGGTCTATTAACGAGTTAGTGAAAAGTTGTACTGATAATGATAAGTATCCCACAGGTGCGCGTGCCTGAGTGTGAATTTACCCGAAAGCGATTTGGCCTCTCAAATCGCGCTTTTCGCAGCCTAAGATGGCACAATGTGACTTGGTCGAATTGTCCAAGCGCGCGCGGGTGGATATTTAAAGGGCTTCCCGGTCTTCGGTATTTTCACCCGTTTCGAGTTCTATAATAATGGTTCCCTCATAGCCACAGGTGTTATATCATACTTGCCAGTGAGTATTCCAAAACTTTGCGTCTGTTTGATTTGATTGCTCTCGGCCTGATTTTCCTAAGCGTTTCTTTAAAAACCACAGAGGATACTTCGTCACTGGACCTCGATATTCTCTTCGGGGAAGCCAAGACCCACCAGCATATCCTTGACAACCTCTCGGTGGTCACCCATGAGCATTATCTGTTCATCCTTTGCTGTGCCACCACAGGCGCATTTGTTCTTGAGTTGTGTTGTTATCTTTTTGAGCTGATCACCCTTCGAGTCGATACCATCGATGATGGTCCAAGTCTTACTCCATTTGCGGTTCTCTAACCGTATCCTGATCCGCTGCTGCTCCCGGCTCATCTCCTCACAGACACAAAGGTCCTTCGGGAGTCCGCAGACGGGACAAATCTCCGCCATTCTCAAATATGAGTTGGTAGTCTCCGACTAAAAGCTTTACTATTTAAGAGAGAAGACCATAAATTTTGGGACGGGAAGCATCGTCGCACGTACCTCCTACCTCATATTTTTTTGAGCCGTTTTCAAGCTTTTCTCGGCATTTGGGTCTAAGGATTAGGTTATCTGATTATTTGAATTTAGGGATGGTTTTATTTGGAATTGTTACTTAAATTTGATTATATATAGTTCTGAAGCAGGCTGAATGCTTTGAGGGCGTCCTTCGTCTCCAGAACTATGATTGTGTTTGTAAAGCAGCTGATAAATTCGATGATGTTTATGTCGTGGCCACCGAGGAGTTGAGTTAGGAAAGCGACGAAGCCAGGAGTGGTCTCTACGCGGTCCGGACTTAGGAGGACAAGGGCGACGAGATTGCTCATCACTTGTACCTGCTTAGGCAGATCCTTCACGAGGCCTGTCTGGTCGACTATGTAGACGTAACTGTCTGTAAGATAGGCAGTGACGAGGTAAGAGATATCCAATTTGATTGGACTAATTAGTACCGCGATCTTGTCCTGTAGGCGTACCTTCGACTCCTTAAGGATGCTCCTTACCTCCTCTTCCTGGAGCCTCCGCTCCTTTGAGAGGTTTTCCGCTATTCGTATCACTGCGGCCTTCACCGCCTCCGTACTCCCCTCCCCGATCTCCTCTTGAAGCATCCTCGCCAAAGCGCTGTAGTTCACAATCCCCATCTTCAGCGCATCAAGAAGGCTCGGTCTCATCTGGATCGCCTCCCTGACTAACCGGGCTACAGATTTTGTTCCATCACCATTATTTAATGTCATGTATGTAACATCTATACGATATTTTATAAATTAATGCTCTGTTTTAAAAAATTATACTCTATTCGCATGGTTTTTTTCTCTTCTTCTTAATGGTACTTTTTAGCTGTGCACGCAACGTTTAATGTTTCTTACCCTCGCGTCTTATATGGAACGTTGGCTTATTCAACCCAATCTGGTGACCCGAATGTCTAGGGAGGAGTCACTCGTAGAGATACTCGAAATAGCCCTACCTATTCCACCTAAGATTGTCTTCGGCTATAAAAACCTCGAACCAGTCTTTACAAGCGGCGACCTCGCCCGCGTCTGCGACATATCTCGTAGCAGCGCAAAATTCTATGTCAATAAGATGGTCCAGCTCCGCCTAGTCGCAAAGGTCCCTCATAAACGGATGTACCAGAAGTATCCAAACGCTACAACCTTCTCTGGCTGGTTCCGCGATCTCCTCAAACTCGCCATAGAACCCCTTGAGAACGGTCAACTACCCCTCCCTGAAGACCAGGAAGACGAGTAGTCTTGTCCCTTCGAGACATTGCCAATCCTAAGAAGAGACGCGAACGCTTCACACGCACCCTAACCGGAAAACAGGTCCGTGCCATGAAGAAGCGCGGCTATGACGCCGAGCGCGAACTCGTCCATATGATGAGGGAGCAGGGTTTCGACTCTGTTAGGATCCCAGTCAGCGCCCCTAGTACCGAGCCCCTCCCAGACGTCTTCGCCGTTAAAGCCTACATCATTGTTGCCTTCGAGGTAAAGAGTCAACTCAAATACTCCTATTATAAGTCCGACCAGGTCGCTAAACTCAATGCTTTTCTCGAAATTCATAAGATCTATCCACACAGATACGCTGTTCTAGCTGGAAAGTTCAAGTATAAGGGATGGTGCTTCAGCGTCGCCGAGAGGCCCGGAGACTATACATTGAAGACCGGCGAGGGACTCACTTTTATAGAACTCATCGCCAAGCTCATCTGACCCGAACCGAGTTTAAATATTGAGCTCACCCCCTACTAATTAAAAGGCGACGAGGGATGGTTATCGAAATAAATTACGAGAAAGCAAGGAAGAAGTGTACAACTGAGATAGGAGACTGTGCCTCCACAGCTGAGCTTGAGCCACTTCAACAGATAATCGGCCAAGACCGCGCAGTTAAGGCTCTCCAATTTGGATTAAAGATGAGGGACGGGGGTTTCAATATCTACGTCTCTGGTATGTCAGGTACAGGTCGGAAGACCACCATAGTGAACTTCCTCCAGGCTAAGGCGAAGGAAATGCCCGTTCCACCCGACTGGTGCTACGTCAACAACTTCAAGGATCCAACGCAGCCGAACGCCCTTAAACTCCCCGCGGGGAAGGGCAAGGCCTTCCGTGACGAGATGGACAAATTCACAGAAGATATGAAGAAGGAATTACAGAAAGCGTTCGAAAGCGAGGATTACGTCCAGAAGCGAGCCAGCACTGTGAAAAAGTTCGACGACGAAAAGACAACGCTTTGGCAGGAGATCAATCAGAAGGCAAACCAGGCCGGATTTATCCTCCAGAGGAGCCCGATAGGCATAGCCATCATTCCAGTGATCAATGGACAACCTATAGCGGAAGAGCAGTTCGCTTCGCTCCCTCCCAAGATTAGGGAACAGATAAGGCTCCGTAGGGAGAGCCTTCAGGACGAATTCAGGAGCGCCTTCCGTCAATTCCGAGATCTCGATAAAGGATCAGAGGAAGCAGTAAACAAGTTCAACAAGGAAGTCGCTACCTTCGCGATGGATCACCTCCTCGAAGCCTTATTGGAAAAGTACGGCGACATCTCAGAGGTTAAGGAGTTCCTCGACAGTGTGAAGAATGATATCCTCGAAAACCTCACCAATATCCTAACCTCCGGGCAACCCCAGCAACAACCAGCACTGCCCTTCCTGATGCCCGCTACAGTCACGGACCCGACGAGCAGCTACAAGATCAACCTGATTGTTGACAACTCAGAGCTGAAGGGTGCGCCGGTCATCACCGAGATGAGTCCAACCCAGCCACACCTCTTCGGCTTAGTCCAGAAGGAGGCAAGGTTCGGGGCGCTCCTCACCGACTACACCATGATCCGTGCCGGCTCCGCACACAAAGCCAACGGTGGCTTCCTCGTCATCCCCGTCGAGGACCTTCTAATGGATGCGATCGCATGGGACAGCCTTAAAAAGACGATAACCAGTCGGAAGCTTTCTGTCGAGGACATCGCGCAGCGCCTTGGCTATATCGCGACGAAGACTATAACGCCGGAGCCTATTCCCTTCGACACCAAGATCATCCTCGTCGGAAGCCCCGACATCTACTACGCCCTCCACCACTACGACCGCGATTTCAAGGAGGTCTTCAAGGTCAAGGCAGACTTCGACACTACTATGGAGAGGAACGAGAAGAATGTCAGGATGTACGCCTCTTTCATCTGCTCTCTCTGTAAGAAGGAGAAGCTCAGACACTTGGACTCATCGGGCATCTGTGCGGTGATCGAATATAGCTCCCGCCTCGCCGAGGACCAGAGCAAGCTCTCTACTTGGTTCTCACAGGTGGCGGATATCATCAGGGAAGCTGCTCACTACGCTGAGGAGGAGGGTGCCGATTACACAACCGGGAAACATATCGAGAAGGCCTTAGAGGAAAAAGTCTACAGGAGTAACCTCATCGAGCAGAAGATGGAGAAGATGATCGAGGAGGGGACGATCCTCGTAGACACGACTGGGGAGAAGGTCGGGCA
>CAZIKD010000192.1:0-4558 GCA_964539725.1 uncultured Candidatus Bathyarchaeia archaeon
CTCGTGGTCCCCACCCGGAGGACACCATGCGGTGACGGCAGCAAGACGTGGGACAAATATGAGATGCGTATACACAAGCGGCTCATCGAGATAGATGCCCGCGACCGCGTTATGCGCAGCATCATGCGTATCAGGGTACCCAACGAAGTCTACATAGAGATGGAAATTAAGTAAATTCTTGGTTACTTCAGATTGTAACCGCACTAACCATCTAGGCATAACTTTGGTCTCAGTAATCTAAATTGTCTTTCACGCGCGATAATAATCTAATATTAGTTTTCGCGAGTTTCTAATTTATATTTTATGATTTTAAATCAGATTTATGTTAACTTGATACCATCTACAAGTGGTGAAGTATTGTCAAACACTCAGACTCAGGATAAGATGCTTGAAAGACTCACAGAGATCAAGGAACTATTAACCCCTAAACCGGAGCCACCTACACCGCAACCGGCTAAGAAATCATTCAGCGAGGAGTTCATGGACTTCCTCAACAAGTATGGCGTCATAGGACTCGCCATAGCGTTCATCAGAGCGCGATTTTTTACTCCATTCAGGGCAATTGTTTTTAACAACCTTCGTTAAACCGTTAATCCTTCAAAGGAAGAGCGAACTATGGCAAAGCGTGTCTTGATCGCCCTCGGCGGGAACGCTATCAAGCAGCCCGACGAGAGGGGGACCTTCGAGGAACAGATGAAAAACGTGGAGACCGCCTGCAAGCAAATCGCCCTGCTCGTCAGGCACGGAAACGATCTCGTGATCACCCACGGCAACGGCCCCCAAGTAGGAAACCTAGCAATCCAACAGGAGGCCGCGGCTGATCAGGTGCCCCCACAGCCCCTCTTCGTCCTAGGCGCCATGACACAGGGCCAGATAGGATACATGATGCAGCAGAATCTACACAACATCCTTGACGGCGATGGTAAACAGGTGGCCACCATAGTAACCCAAGTCCTTGTCAGCCCCGCTGACCCTGACTTCAAGGACCCCACCAAACCCGTCGGTCCCTTCTACACAGAGGACGTTGCGAAGAAGCTTGCGTCCGAGCGCGGTTGGATCGTCAAGAAAGTAAGACCAACCGGCGACAAGACATGGAGGCGCGTGGTACCCTCACCCGCCCCACTCGGGATAGCCGAGGCGAAAGCCATCAGAACGATGGTAGATTCGGGGATGATAGTCATAGCCTCAGGCGGAGGAGGGATCCCCGTCTATAGGAACAAGAAGGGACACCTCGAGGGTGTGGACGCCGTAATAGATAAGGACAGGGCTGGGGCTAAGCTCGCTGAGGAGGTCGGCTCCAATGTTCTCCTAATCCTCACCGACGTCGAATACGCCATGATGGACTACGGCAAACCCACCCAAGCTCCAATAAGGAAGATGACCGTCTCTGAGGCGAGGAAGCGCCTCAAAGAGGGCCATTTTGGCGCAGGTAGCATGGGTCCAAAGGTCGAGGCTGCCCTAGGCTTCGTTGAGCGAGGTGGGGAGAGGGCGATCATTACGAGTCTTGAGAGGGCCGTCGACGCCCTCGAGGGCAAGACGGGGACGCATATCGTCCCTGCCTAGGAGCTTCCAACTTAAATCCAACTTCTATCTAACTTAACCTCCTCTTAATTCGATTGGACTTGGTTGAAATCCTCACCCCCCTTCTGACCCAGTTGGGTGTCGGTGGCGTAGCTGGCCTCTGCGTTGGATATGCCCTTAAGAAAATCGGCAAAATCGTCGCATTCCTCCTCGGTATTGCCTTTATAGGACTCGAGCTGCTCGCCTACAAGGGCATAATAAACATTAACTACACGGCCCTTGAGGAGTGGGCGAAGGGTGTAATGGGTCAGGTGGGTCAGGCCGAGGGAGTAATGACTGTCATCATTGGCAACCTACCCTTCGCCGCCAGCTTCTTGGTGGGTCTAGCCATAGGCTTCAAGATGGGCTGAGACAGACGCAGTAGAGCATCTCGAAGAAAAGGGGCTTTTCCTCGATCACTTCCCAGACGTAGCCGTGGTCATTCGGAATGAATCCCGTTTCTGATGAAACGATCATGAGTATGGAGCCACTAGGGGTGAGGTGGCTTGCAGCCCCATCTAGGAAACGTTCTATGGTCTCACCCCCTTTTTCCCCGCCGGCCCAGGTGGGGTCCTCAATATCCTCTTCAGAGGGCAGATAGGGTGGGTTGAAGACGATCCAGTCGAACTTTTCCTCTATGTTTGTGAAGAGATCGGATACAATGAAACGCATCTTAGAGATGACTCCGGTGTCGGTTGCCGTCTCAATTGCGGCTTTGATAGCTTCAAGGTTAATATCCGCAGCTAAGACATATTCGACTTCGGGCTTGAGGGCGGCTGCAACAGCTTGTATCCCGCTTCCCGTCCCCATGTCGAGAACTCTACCCTGAACCAGATTCTCGACGTGTTTCAAGAGTAGATAGGAGTCCTCAGAGGGCTTGTAGACCGATCCCACGTAGCTCATGTCGCGCTGGTCCTAGATTGCTCTTCCTACTGATGGAGTGAAAATACCTCTCACCTCTCAACTTTCAGTGAAGATAATCTTTTTTCAGATATCTCACGTTAAGAAGAGGCGGCAGACATTTGATGATGTGTATTCTTGGAGCCAGTATCGGAATTACTGACCTAGAGATGACTATAACACTCGTCGCATTTGTGATCATTGCGGTGCTTTGGCTTCATGCTGCTCAACATGGGCTCTTGACGCGCGCAAGTGGTGGCAGTTTACGGTGGAGTCCTCTTAGGGCGGGGTTGTGATAAGAAGGAGGGCACATATCGCTATCAAGGTCGAAGTGTACCTCTCTTAATTCTAAAAAAAATCAGTAGGTTCGTGAGACGTATGCGACGTTTTTCGCCGGGTCTCCGCAGACTATACAGGGACCCGTAGGCTCCTCATGGTGGTCCCAGAGTGTCCCCCTGATCTCACCACTTACCTGCTCCTTTAGCCTCTCGGAGCAGCTTATGTCCCCACACCAGTTTATCCGGACCACCTTCTTCTGCTCCATGTAGCCCTTGAGCTCCTCCTTCGTTGAGGCGGTTGTGAGGCGCTCTTCGAGCACCTTTTTACTCCTAGATGCGATGTTCACCTGAATCCCGTCGAACAGCGCCCTCGTCGCGGCTGGGAGGTCCTTGAGTTCAGCCCAGCTCTTCTCGAATGTGTCGCGGCGGACGAAGGTCACCGTCTTGGAGTTTGCCTCCCTCGGCCCGACCTCGATCCGGAGAGGGACGCCGAACATCTCCCACTTATAGAATTTCTCACCCGGGCGGAGGCGGTCATCGTCGTCGACGACCGTCCGTATTCCCGCGTCTGTGAGGATCTTTGAGACCTCCTTGGCGTAGACCTTGGCTATCTGCTCCTTCCCCTTTACTGGGATGGGAATGACAACTACGTGTTTCGGAGCGATCATCGGGGGGAGGATGAGGCCGTGGTCGTCTCCGTGCTGGCTGATGACTGCTGCGAGTGTTCTGCCGAATCCCATGCCGTAGCATGTATTTGTCGCGTTCACTTGCTCCCCTCTCTCGTTCTCGTATGTGATCTCAAAGGCCTTCCCAAAGTTGTAGCCGAGCTGGTGGACGGTACCTATCTGGTTCGACTTTCCGTCGGGGTTCCATGCGTCGAAGGCGACACTGTAGTCGGCTCCAGCGAACTTGTCGAACTCTGGACGCTTAAGGCATATGTAGCTAAGGCCGAGGGCATCGTAGACCTGGCTGTAGATGTCGATGGCCATCCTGACGTTTGCCTCCGCCTCCTCGTAGGTTGCGTGGGCGGTGTGACCCTCGTTCCAGAGGAATTCTCGCCCCCTATAGAGAGGGCGAGTGGCCTTGGTCTCGTAGCGGTAGACGTTGCAGGTCTGGTTCATCCTTATCGGCAGGTCGGCGTGGCTACGGGTCCAGAGCTTGAACATGGGGTAGATTGCGGTCTCGCTGGTCGGGCGGAGTACCAGTCTCCTCTCTAGCTCGTTCTCGCCGGCGTGGGTGATCCAGAATACCTCTCCGCTGAAGCCCTTGATATGCTCCTCCTCCTTCTGGAAGCTATCCTCGGGTATGACCACCGGGAACTGCATGGGCTCGTGCCCCGAGGCGTCCAGCTTCTCCTCTAGCATCGCGATTATCCGTTTGGTGGTTGCGAAGCCCCACCCCGTGTAGACCGTGAAGCCCTTTACGGGGTAGCGGTCGTCCGCGATCTTGGCCTCTAGTAGAATGTTGTCGTACCACTCGCTGAAGTTATCCTTCTTAATTAGCTCCTTCTTCTCTGAGGATTGTTTCCCGGTCATGGTTCCTCAACCCTTCGAGGGGAGTGGGGGTGATTAAAAAGGTGTTGTGGTTTCTGTCTTTTCTTACCATAAAAAATTTTAAAAAACGGTTCTCGCGCGGGCGTGTCCCGCAAGCGGCTCACTGTGGGCTTAATACCTGCTCGGTGGCCTGTGCTTGGCGAAGCATTCGTTGCAGTAGACGGGCCTGCCGTCGGTCGGCTTGAAGGGAACCTCACATTCCTTTCCGCAGTCCGAGCAGGTCGCCTTATGCATCTCCCGTGGTCCACGGTCGAAGCTGCGCCTTTC
>CAZIKD010000193.1:0-4556 GCA_964539725.1 uncultured Candidatus Bathyarchaeia archaeon
CAACTTCGCCTAATACTCAATGAAAGCCCAAAGCTGATCGAACGCCCATTCATGGCGGTCTACCCCGTTGACAATCTTCAGTTACATCCAATCCCTCTCAAGTCTAAAGTCGTGGTCTTCCTTGGAGAACGAATCGTGAGCACTTCTAGCTCCACTTGGCCCTCTTTTCTAAACGTTTAGAAACTGCATACGTGGCCTGTGTGAAAACGACTGGTCTGTGTACCACGGGGGGCTTCGTCAACTCACGCGTGCGAATGGCAGAGTGGATGCAGACTGAACCAGAATTGGTAGCCGAAATTAGGTCAACCTACACTGAGGAATCACTACCACCATGGTTACCAAAATTGAGGAACACCACTCAGGAATCCCCCACCACTGAAGAGGAATCCCCCCACAAATGGTGAAAGACAACAACAGCCACAACAACAATTATCCCCACCAAATGGGAGGAAACAACAACAACAACAACAACAATCCCCACCATCTGAAGAAGACACTGAGGAGGATATTGCGGAGGGCACACTATCACAGGGTAGTACCAGTATACCAATCTCAAAAAATATTGGTACGGGTGGTACTGGATCCCCTCAAATGGTGGTCAGTGGTGGTAAATTGGTGGTGGTGGATGGTGGTGGTAATATTGTCGGCAAGATTGGCGGTCAGCAGGAACCACCCCCACCAATTGTCAAATCCAAGGAACCCATGCCGGTGGTAATTGCAGACGACCCCGAGCAGAAGCCGCAACAAACATCCAAGGCGAGGCTGGTGATGCAGGATAAGATGGTCAACTCCCAGCCCAACGATCCCAATATAGTCATGCTCCCCGATGGGAGCTGGGGAAGAATACAGCAGTCAAGTAGCGGGCACAAGGTCATCGAGGCGGCGGAGATGCCCCTCTCATCGGTAGACACCATCCTCGAGTCGGCGGTGAATGAGGTGACTCGGGAGGAGCTTAAGGTGACCACCCTCGCCATACTGAAGAAGGTGGCGCTCACTCCCTCCACGCTCATGGGGCACGCCTACCTGACCTCGACGACCGACCCGAAGAGTGGCAAGGTGTATTTCGTAGGAGACGTTGGAGACTTCATCAACCACTGCATAAAGTTCACCCTCAAGTACGGATTCGGGGTGGAGGTCGCGATAATGTCGGGTCTGAAGACCATGGGAGATGTAGCACAGGAGCGTAATAATTAATGACCGAGAAGAAAGAGAAAACGTCGACAACGGTGGCTGAGGATATGATGCACATCGATTTGAACAAGCTGGAGAGTGCGTGGGGCAAGGGCAGTCTAGCCTCAAAGAACATACTTGAGATGATGCAAACCCAGCTTGCATACAAGCAGATGCGCCTCATGAACCTAGACATGGAATCTGAGGAGTCGAAGAAGAAGATGGATGATGCTAGAATCGCCATGCATTTCTCGCAGGGGTTTATGCCCACCTCCGCGCAGGGCATGAATCAACCCCGGACAGACCCAGCCGAATCGATAGCCAGGCTATTCACGAACACAGAGTTCGCACGCGCCTCGAGTCTCTCAACGATGAGACGGGGCTCGTCTGCTCGTATCTTAGAAACCCCGCAGAGTTCTGTGACCCTAAAGTGTTATGAGATCCATGAGGATGCGAGATGGGCTAAGGGGTTGACATCAGGGATTAACTTCGTCAGCGCAGATAGACTCCGAATGGCCCCCAGAGTACGCGCGCTTGTCTCAACCGATCTTGACCCCTAAGTAGAACCCGACTAGGAAGCTGGCTGCGAAGGGTAGGTTGCTGATGAGGGTTGTGAGGACGCCCTCTGCGATACCTATTTGCCCAATCACCCCATTCGCCCAATCCTGTAAGGCGGTATAGTTGATGTTTATTATGCCTTTATAGGCGAGCGCTTGGAGACCGAGGAAGGCTATGCCGAGTATTAATGCTACGAGTCTGCCGATCTTCATTAGTGCATAGCCCACGCAGAGTCCGGCGATGCCGCCTACTCCTAGCTGTGTTAGGAGGGGGGTAAGGATTTCCACCATGTTCGATCGTTTCCTGAATGGTGTTTAGATTGATATAAATTAGGAGTCTCGGGAGGAGACTATGTGGGTGCCCGTCTTGTCCTCGAGAGCCTCCACGGCGCGCTCGCATACTCGGCAGCTTCGCGGGAGCCCTGCCCAAGGCACTCCAGAGACTCGACCTTCCAGAGATACTAGCGTATCAGCAGATATTCGTCATCTTCTCCGCCGTCGGCGCAGTCTACCTGATCCTCTTCAGCCTCCTCAAGGAGGTCAAGCCTAAGCTCCGATCAGTGGAGCCCGCTCTTTTATCTGAGCAGGAATTGGGAGAAAGAAAGCTACTCATGAAGTGGAGCGGAGTGATCGCCCTCGACCAGATCGGCTGCTCCTTTAACAACCTCATCAGTTACTGGTATTACCTCCGATTCGGAGTGAAACCTACGGAGATCGGGTTGATAACGGGGCTCGACCGATTCATCGCGACTCTAAGCTTCACTCCAGGTCTTCGAATAGCGAAGCGATTCGGGACCATCAGAGCGACCTCAATGAGTCGTGTGCCAACCTTCAGCCTCAAATTCTTAACACCTTTGCTACCTAATTTCACCCTCGTCGCTGCCAGCCGCTTATTTATGAGTATCTTCAGCGACATCGACGTTCCACCGAGGCAGAGCTACATAATGGGGGTCACAAGAAGCAAGGTCAGGGCCTCGCGCGCGCGAAAAAGTCAAATCTAAGCCAAGGCGCACGCATGAAACATGAAGCACACAGGTTTAAGCGAATGTTTTATCCTCATCTATTCGTTACCTAAATTATGAGTGTTCAGATTAAGCTGGAGAGAGAGGTTAGAGAAGTTATCAAGAAAAACAGATGGCTCACATTATCGACGACGTCAAGAAAAGGGGTGCCGCAAAGTAGTGTCGTGGTCTATGCGAGTAATGGTTACATAATCTACATTTTGACGGGAAAGAACACCACTAAAGCCAGAAACATTTCGAATAACAGAAGAGTCAGTGTAACTATTCCCTTTTACTTGAACTACCTTCATAGGATGATACCTTTCGCGCCTCCCGCTGCAATCAGCCTCGGGGCGGGAGCGGAGATTCTGGATTTTAGTGACGGTGAAGCATCTGAATTGTATAAGAAGGTTCTGAGTTTTGATTTGCCTGAAAACATGGAAGAGGACAGTGTTTGGATTAGGTTAACTCCAGGTCACTTGGTGACTTGTCATGGTTTAGGAGTAGGTTTACTTGAGTTAAGAGATCCATTAAAGGCGCATAAAATAATCAAATTATCCAATTAATGATTTTTCATTACTTCTCGATTTGAATATTTATTTGCATTTTAGAAGGGCAAACAGCACACGCGCGCGCGACTAATTTAGTGAGCAACACACACACTAATGGAGGGGCGTTGAGACGAATAAACTTGGCTTCGGTGTGGCGCGCACCTACCAGAAACACACACAACAGACAATTTAACAATTATAATTTATAAGCTCAAGGGCTAGAAGACATCAGATGACACTAAGTGCCACTCTGCGACATCCGTAAGCTCAACCCCACCCCGGTACAACTTCTTGCTCCGCTCCTCTAGCCCCGAGATGTTCCTCATAATCAGCGTGTAGATGTGGTCGGGCACGAAGCCTAGGCGCTGTGCTGCCTCATTCATTGAGGAAACAAAGGTCTCCGTTAGAAATACTTCGTTGATAGGCCCGCTAGTCTGTAACACGTGTTTGATGAGGGCGGAAGCGACGCGAGTCCTATATAGGATCGGTGAATAGTCCTCGAGGAAGAGCGTTTGTGAGGCGCCATCACGCTCGAGGCTCACGGCGGCGTACCCTTCTTCATCGCCGTCTCGGAGGCGATAGAAGCTACTCCGCCTAATAGGATGGCTGTACCTCCACTTGAGATACTCGGGTGTCCTGTGGTAGTGGAGCTTTGACGTCGAGGCAGCCCAGGCCTCGTAGATATGGTGGAGCACCTCGAGGCTGCATGGTTTAACCTCGACACCGTCATCTCCCTCGACTCTATTCTTTGCGAGCACCGTCGCCTTGGCGCAGAGTGCGTGTACCTCGCCTGTGAGGGCGGAGCCAACCTTCTGAGCGGCGCTAGCAGAGCCTGCGAAGTTGAAGCCCATCAGCATCTCGGGACCCTTCCCGGCGAGTTCGCTTATTATGAACCGGAGGGTCTCCTGAAAAAGGCCCATCCGCCTGTGCTCGGGCTCGACGAAGCCGTCACAACCCTGGATGATAGAGAAACTCTCCCGTCCTATCCTGACTCGGAGGGGCAGGAAACTATTGAAGGCGACTGGAACCCCATCATGCTCAACTACAGCTATAGATACGAAGCCAAGGCTGTAGGGGGTTTCCACCATCTTCCACCTGAATCTTACCTCATCATACTCCTCATAGAGTGTCTTGTTCAACCCCCGGATGTAGGCGTCGATATCGCTCTCCTGGAACCACCTTACCCTATACTGCCCAGACAACGGAGTATATCCGGCTGGGACCGGGATAAAACCTCCCACAGAGAAGGTGTTATAGAGCCCCAAAGGCGACATTAC
>CAZIKD010000194.1:0-4550 GCA_964539725.1 uncultured Candidatus Bathyarchaeia archaeon
GAATCAGGATTACAGATGCATTTGTCCGCCTGAAGCTTCTCAATGGATTAAATTCACTCGCGCGCAAGAATTTTATCTTTATTGGTTCCTCGAAAAATCGTACCAGTCACATGCGCGAACCATTCAACTCAAGCACGTACACGCTAAAGATGGATCTTTATATAATCTTTAGCGAACGAGAATTTTGGCTTTTTATATTTCGTGTTGATTTCATCAAGCTTGCTTTGGTACTCCTTGACGGTTTTAGGGTTTATCGCTGGATTAGAGTGATTGAAGTGGGTGAATAGTACATGCCCTACGATCACCTCATCGAGTATCTCAAGGCTGCTCCGGAATTTTTTCGCCCATTCCTGAGATTGAAGGCTTCCGAGACCTGTCGACTTTTTCCCCTCCCCTATGGGTACGTGACCCAGTTGCGTGGAAGTGAATTTTATCTTCCCATTTGTCGTCTTTTCAAGCTCGTCCTCAGACCAGAAGGTGCCATCCATTACGAATAAATCGGCTCCTTCGATGTGTTTGATCGCCTCATCAGTAAGTTCTTTGATGTCTGGGGTGAAGACAAATCTCTTCCCGTTCGGAAGATATGTCGCATCATAGCCGAATGTCCTGCTAGGGTGGTACCTTTCTCCGACTCTGTCGGTATGAGGAACCTCAAACGCCTCAACCTTCAGAGTATCGTCAAGGACTGTCTGTACATCACCATCCTTCAAAGGGACGGGTTTGACATAGCTTTCGTCAAGCCTTCCAAGCTTCGCGTACCAGCCGGGGTTCTCATTCGTCCCAAACATCATATCTATAAGGTCTTTCGGTGCATAAACCGGCCTCTTGAAAGCCCTCCCCGTAGAATACAGACCCAAACCTGCTGAATGGTCGTAGTGGCCATGTGTGAGAAAAATGCAATCGGTCCTCGTCTCTCTCCACCCGGTCTCCGAAGTCGCCCTATATGGGGGTACATTAGCCTCAATCATCTGGTGGCGAAGATCAGGCCCAGAGTCGAAGAACACTATCTTGTAGTAGTCATCAAGGCTCGATGAGACGCGGAATGTCGTCATATTCCTTCGATACTTAGGATCCTCCCACGCCGCTTTGCACACGGGACAGAAGCACTCGTGTTGTGGAATACCGCCGCTGGCTGCGGTTCCCCATGGCTCTATTAGCAGTTTCGGATCATTGCTTGATCTGAAATCTTTCGAATCGGCAGCTTTGAAAATCTTGCCATTATTGCCAGATAACGGGCTATGATGCATCGATATTGACTGCAAGTTATTGGATTTATTCCTTGTTGTTATGCATTTTATACTGGATCACTCTTGATTGAATTAATTGGTACACATCGTCTTGCATAAGCGCGAAGCAGCCTCTAGGGTGCGTGTGTTGTTATTCTGTTTTTGGCAGGTTTTCTTTAGCTATTGTCTGAGGGTAGTCTTCGAGGTTTCCGTAATGTTTATCGAAGGATCCGTCTGGTCGCTGGTTTTTCGCTATGTGTGCGTTATAGATCAGTATCTTGCCACTGGTTTCCGCCGCGACTTGCACCGGTAAATGGTATATTATATTGTGATGTACGGTTGTCCTGCTTGTATCGGTGTACTCTATGAGGTCCTCCACTCTCCAGTCCTCCCGGATAAGGTGCACCCTCAAAATTTTTGCGCTTGGCTCTTTTTCCCTTACGAGCTCCCTCGCTCTCGCCCTGAGGGCCTCAGCATCGCTTCCCTCATATTTTTCAGGCACCATGAAGGTCCTTAGTGGTAAGATGCTTAGCCTTTCCAGGTTTTCCTTTTCTAATCGCTGATGTTTATCTTCTAAACTTACTAGCTCCGGGCTACTCTGGTGTAGTATTTCTGGCACTAGTTCGTTGACTTTACCCATTTTTTCGTCTATGACATCTCTTTCATATTTATCGAGCCACTTGGGTCGGATTTTTTCGTCGTTTCGCCACGCGTCATCACTCTTAAACCAGTCGATTTTTTGGTCAAAGATTGACGCTGCTTCCTCGATTATGGTTTTTATGCTTTGATTATATGCCCTTTCTCCCTCATTCATCATCCTCATGAGGTCCTTTTCAGCTTGTTCGAGTTCAGGAGTCTTAGGGCTCGCCGGTTTATGTGATTGGTATTCGTTGTATAACTTCTTTACCTTGGTAAGCAGGTCTCTTTGGCGCAGCAGGTTATCTTTTCCTCGGATGATGGATAAGTCAAGTTGGTTTTCCCGCACTTCTCCACTTGATAAGTATGGTCTTATTTTTTCAATCCACTTTTGGCTTTCATCCGATATCTGTTTCATAACCGTCGCGGCTTGATCCTTATCAACCTCTATCTTCAACTTTAAGGCCTTCAGACCTTCGGTTAGTGTCCCTATCTTCTCTTGAGCGGCTTTTACATCCGGGTGACCTAATTGGGCCGCGTACATTCTTTCGATTTCACTAAACATTCCCGAGGCTAGTTGAAGTTGGTAACTAGCCCTTTCCATCAGGGACTCCTTGTTGTCTCGATCTTGTTCCATCAATTGTTTAACTTGTGTTAATAGCCTCTCCATGTCCTGCAGACGTTTAGTCACACCTGTTGGGAGCTTATCTTCGGGGGCCTGAGTTTTTGTGGTCGGGAGCGGTGCTGATGGTGGGGATCTTGGACTGGGAGCAGATGTTGATCTTACTTCTGGCTTCAGGGTTGTTGATGTTCCCTTTCCGAGTTTTTTCTCCAAATCTTGCTTCAATCGATTGACTTTCTGTTCAATGAGAGATATTGATTGGTGGCTTGGGTCAATGGATTGGATCATTTCAAAATCTTTTTGGATATCCTCAATCATATTCCAAGCTTCATCGTTTTTCCCACTAAACATGTTGCTCTGAGCTTTACGAATACCCTCATTGATCTTTTTTTCTAGAGTCTTAAAATCCGATTGACTCATTTTTAATCAACTCTAGAATATATTTGATGATGGATTAAAACTCATGTTCTGAAGATCAAGCAAACTTAGAGGGTGATTGGAATCTAGGAGATTTGTTCCCACGTGCGCGCGAAGGGGTCTGAGCCGCATCTAAGCGATTGGTTTCCGTTACCCAAAAAGAAGCCCTGAGACGCGCGTGATTGTTGTTCGACTCTTGGGATCCAGTTCGCGTGCGCGACGTGTGAGCCGGTTATGCATCTTGCATCCATTTTCTTTTTATTTATAATTTAGCCCATTCACTACGCTTCCTGTATCTGCCAATCTTGAAGCCTACGTAACGCATCGGGGACCATTTGGTCCCCCTTTTTAATCACGGGAATGATATTGAATTTGGTTGGTTGACATCACATGCGTATAAGAAATTGGTTAAGTCGTGTCCCCTTTCAAAGCAGCTACGATGAGATCGTTAGCTAATTGATTTACTGTAAGACCTTTTTTCCTCGCGAGTTCCTCAAGCTCTTCGTAGAGCTTTGGGGGTACACTGATCTTCCTCACGTGTATCCTCACTCAATACACCTCCTCGATGATATATCAGATGCAGAGGATATTATTAGCTTCTATAAACGAGCGCGAGGAACAGAGTTTTAACAGCCACCGGCAAGGCGCGCGCATTGATAAGAGGTAGGGGGCACAAAGAAAAGTTGGGTAGGACTCCAGGGGGTTATTGCCATTTGTTAAGTTAAGAGTAGGCTTAGGGAGATCTCGGGCCCGTGTTTGAGTGTCCTGTGGACGAAGCAGTTCTGCGCCTCAGCCAGCAGCTCCCTCCTCTGCTCCTCAGTCAGGTCTGCCTGCAACTCGATGTCCAGCTTGAAGGCGTCGGTTCTCCACTCGTTAAAGTTCACCGTGGGGTCCAACTTGATCTTCAAGTCTTTGACGGTCCACCCCTTCTTCTGACAGGTTCCGATGATCCTTGAGGCGGTGCATAACCCTAGGGAGGCGGCGAAGATGGCTCCGGGTGGCATTGCGACCAGGTTCTTCATGTCGCTTGTTTCATGGGAGATGATTTCTAGGCCATTCCACTCTGCCTTGAATTTTAGGTCTCCGAGCCAGGAGATGTTGTGTATCATAGCACCCGATGCCTGAGCGTGTCACTTATACCTTTTCGGTCGTGCGATCAGAAATTTATGGTTGATGAAAATTTGGATTATAGCGGCTTCACACTCGCGCCTCTATGTCGGGGTCAATTACCCACCTCTTCAGAGGTGGGCTTATGGTTCAACCTCCACCCCCCGAGTTGACAAACCACAATAGGCTGGTCGACTTCAGCCCTTCACTGAATGTTCTTCGTGGCATTAAAATCGGCGTTCATCGAGCGTCCACAAACTCTGCACTTGAACTTTGACTGACTAACCCTGTTCAACATCGAATACGCTAAGAAATTGGCGGCTAAGGATTGCAAACCAGCGCGCGCGATGAGACTAGTTAGATACTCATCTAAACATTCTGAAGCGGTTTCATCAATTCGCGGTACTCCTCGACGAACTTGACACCCCTCTCCGTCGTCGAGTACCTCTTGCCATCGACCTCGAGGAACCCGCCGTTAACAAGAGTGTGCAGGTATCCTTTGACTATCTCGAAGTTCAAGTTACTCCCATACACGATCCTCG
>CAZIKD010000195.1:0-4532 GCA_964539725.1 uncultured Candidatus Bathyarchaeia archaeon
ATGCGAAAAATGCAGCGCCGCTTACAGCACCACGGACCTTATCGAGCCCTACTGTAGCTTATGCGGCTCAAAGCCCATTCGGAAGCCGAGCCGCCACTACTTCTTCCGACTCAACGACTTTAGCGAGAAGCTTAGGACGTGGCTAGTCGGAAATAAGAATCTTCAACCTGAGATCAGAAATCAGATACTCAGCTGGGTGGATCAAGGGCTTCAAGATTGGTGTATTAGCAGGGACGGTCCCTACTTTGGGTTCAAGATACCCGGTGAGGATAACAAGTACTTCTACGTCTGGCTCGACGCACCCATCGGCTACATAGCCTCAACTGCAAACTACTGCAGAGATAAGCCCTTTACGGCAGACGACATCTGGCAGAAGAACGACTCCACCATAATCCACTTCATCGGAAAGGACATCATTTACTTCCACCTTCTCTTCTGGCCCGCAGTCCTAATGGGTAGCGGCTTCCACGTTCCCGACAACATAGTCGTACACGGCTTCCTCAACGTCAACGGGGAGAAGATGAGCAAGAGCCGAGGCACCTTACTCACCGCGCGGGAGTTCAGCGAGCTAATCGACCCAGAGCTACTCCGCTACTACTACGCCGCCAACCTCGGCCACAGCATGACAGACCTAGACCTAGACCTCAACACGCTGCAGAACAAGGTCAACAACGAGTTAGTCAGTAACATCGCCAACCTCGTCTATAGGACCCTTAGTTTCCTTGACAAGAACTTCGATGGCAAAGTCACGACGATTCTCAATAAAGAGCTGCTGTCGGACGTGGCGAGGAAGGCCGAGGGGGTCAGGGACAGCTACTATGACTACAACTTCCGCGAATCCGTGGCGAAGACGCTGGAGATCAGCACCGTCGGTAACAAGTATTTCCAGGATAACCAGCCGTGGGAGCTCGTGAAGACGGATAGGGAGAAGGCGCAGAGGGTGCTCACTGACTGCGTCAACATAGTCAAGACCCTCACTGTGTTAGTGAAGCCCGTCCTCCCCGTCTTCGCCTCTAAGGTAGAGGATCAGCTCAACCTCCCCAGCCTCAAGTGGGCGGACGTGGACCGCATCGTCGAGAACCACCGCATCGGCGGGGCCAAGATTATCCTGAGGAAGATCGACCCCATAGTGCTGAAGAAGCCAGATGAGGAGCCGAAACCCGAGGCGAAGGTGGATGAGAAGCCCGCGAAGCCCAGTGGCCCCGCGTCCCTCGACCTTCGCGTCGCCGTCGTCACCGAGGTCCACGACCACCCAAAGGCCGATAAGCTCTACATCCTCAAGATCGACCTCGGCCCCGAGCAGAGACAGCTCTGCGCCGGGTTGAAGCCACACTACCCGAGGAAAGAGTTATTGGGGAAACACCTCGTCGTCGTGACGAACCTGAAACCCGCGAAGCTGCGTGGGGAGTTGAGCCAGGGGATGCTCCTTGCCGCTGACTCAGGGAGTGTAGTCGGGATCCTGAACGCGCCGGGCACCCCCCCAGGGACGCAGGTCACCGCCGAAGATGTCTCGGGCAAGGACGCCCCCCCGATAGATATAGGAGACGTAGCCGCCCTAAGCCTGGAGTCGAAGGCGGGTAAGGCATATGTCAACGGTAAGCTGCTCCGGACTTATCTAGAGACGGTCCAAGTAGACAAGGGCATTGAAGGCAGGATAAGGTAGTTACAAGCGTTTAGCCCTCAAATCGGAGGGCTTTTCTCATCATCTCTTAAATTCGGCGGTTGCTCAGAAGGCTCAGTGATATAGTTGGCAAGAGACCCCGTCTGCGGGATGCACGTCGATGAGGAGCACGCCGCCTTCAAGGTCGAACAGGGTGGGAAGACTTACTACTTCTGCAGCGAAGGCTGCATGCTCACATTCCAGCAGCCGGACGTGGAGCTGAAGAAGCTCAGGAACCTCGCCGTCTTTAGCCTTGGCCTCGGCTTGATACTGATGATCATGATGTTCCTCCCTGATCCGCCGCTCTTCAGCCACCACATCTGGGGGCTCCTGCTGGCAACGCCGGTCCAGTTTATCGCGGGGTGGCGCTACTACCGGGGCGCATGGGGCGCCTTGAAGGCGCGTACAGCGAACATGGATACCCTCATCGTTATTGGCACGACGACTGCTTACGGCTACAGCGCCTTTGTGGTGCTCTTTCCCCAGTGGGCGCCGAGCATGGAGGTCTACTTCGACGCCGCGGCGATGATCCTAGGCCTTATCCTTATCGGGAAGTACCTTGAAGAGGTAGCTCGAGGCAGGGCCTCCGAGGCAGTGCGTAAACTCCTCGACCTCCAGCCCCCCATGGCGCGTATCGTCAAGGAGGACGGCTCCGAGGAGGAGGTCGGTGTAGAGACCATCATGCCGATGGATATCCTACGAATCAAGCCGGGTGAGCGCATCCCCCTCGACGGCGTCATCGTCGACGGGGCGAGTAGCGTCGACGAGAGTATGATTACCGGAGAAAGCGTCCCAGCCTCAAAGAAGGTGGGGGACGAAGTCATCGGTGGCACCATCAACAAGGAGGGGAGTTTCAAGATGGACGTCACGAAGATTGGGATGAACACGACCCTCCAACAGATCGTCCGGATGGTGGAGGAGGCACAGCTCAGCAAGGCACCTATCCAACGCCTCGCTGATCTGGTCGCAGCCTACTTCACCCCCGCCGTTCTCCTGCTGGCGACCATCACATTCCTCGGCTGGTACTACCTTATAGGCGCGGGCTTTGGCGTCGCCTTCACAGCCTTCGTCGCCGTCGTCATCGTCTCATGCCCATGCGCCATGGGAATAGCAACTCCCACCGCGATCCTCGTCGGGGCAGGCCTCGGCGCCCAAAATGGCATACTAATTAAGAACGGCGAGTTCCTCGAAAAGGCCCGGAGCGTTCAGGCGGTTGCCTTCGACAAGACTGGTACACTCACAAAGGGCGAGATCGCTGTCACTGATATTATTGGTGATGACCCTGACGACCTCCTAACCAAGGCAGCTAGCCTCGAGAAGCTCAGCGAGCACCCCATCGCGGCCGCAGTCGTCAAGAAGGCCGAGGAGAAGGGGCTCAAGTTCTCCGAGCCGAAGAACTTCGAGTCCCTCGCAGGTCGAGGAGTAAAGGGCGATATCGGTAGGATGCATTACGTTGTCGGTACCAGTCGTCTCATGGAGGAGCTGAAGGTAGAGTTTCCCGACGTCTTCCGTGCCAAGGCGGAGTCTCTCTATGACGAGGGTAAGACCCTCGCCTTCATCGCCGCTAACGGCGAGGTTGTGGGCGTAATAGCTGTCGCCGACCAGATCAAGGACAATGCCTCTAAGGCTGTGAAGAGGCTCAGGGACATGGGCCTTAAAGTGGTCATGATCACAGGTGACAACAGGCGCACGGCCGAGGCAATCGCCAAGCAGGTTGGTATCGAGGAGTACCGTGCAGAGGTCCTCCCAGAGGACAAGGTAAACGTAGTTAAGGGCCTCCAGAAGGAGGGGTACGTAGTCGCGATGGTCGGAGACGGGGTGAATGACGCGCCCGCCCTGGCGGCCTCGGACGTGGGCATTGCCCTTGGCAGCGGCACAGACGTCGCCGTCGAGGCCGGCGGCATCGTTCTCATCAAGAACAACCTCGAGGATGTCGCTCGTGCCATCGACCTCAGCAAACGCACATTCACGAAGATTAAGCAGAACCTATTCTGGGCTTTTGCCTACAATACCGTGTTAATACCCGTCGCCGCAGGCGTCCTAATCCCGTGGGGCATACAGATGAACCCCATCCTTGCCGCCGGCGCCATGGCCCTGAGCAGCATAACCGTCGTATCCAACAGCCTCCTCCTACGCAGGTGGAAGCCGAGGGACTAACCATGGCCGACGCAACCAAAGAGATACCCATCACCCGGATGGACTGCCCAACATGTGTCACCACGCTAGAGAAGTCGGTGATGAGGATCTCCGGCGTCAGGAAGGCGCAGGGCAACTACCTCAAGAAGACCCTCAAGATAACATATGACGAGGCGACGCCGGTCACAGCTATCGAGAAGGCGATAGAGGATGTCGGCTACCAGGTCGCCTACAAGAAGTATCCTAGCCAATTTTCGAAGATCCGGGGGTTCTTCAGCCGCGGAGACTTGAAGGCGATAACGGCGATAGCCGATTCAGATTTCCCCGAGAAGATTCTCCGATCCCCCAAGCCCGTCGCCGTCCTATTCAGTAGCGAGAGCTGCCCAAGCTGCCAGGTTCTAAAGCCCCAGATCAGGGCGCTAGCCGAGAGGCAGGCGGGGAAGGTGGGCTTCTACGATATGGACATCACACACAGTGAAACCTGGAAGGAGTACAATATCATAGGCATCCCCACGGTGATAGTATTCCGAGGCGGAAAACCCGTTGAACGCTTCGGCGCCCTGCTTAGGGTCGACGAATTGGAGAAGACCCTCTCTTGACTAGTTCCACCACGCGACGCATCGACCTATTACAGACCTTGGATACCCCTCAACACGAGGTATTCTTATAGAGAGGCCTCCGGTATTCATCTAAAACCGGTGTCCAGCGTGAACAGTCTGCACCACAACGGCGTCAT
>CAZIKD010000196.1:0-4529 GCA_964539725.1 uncultured Candidatus Bathyarchaeia archaeon
CCAAAGATTCTATTTGCTATCAGAATTGCCAATCTTTAGCCTCCGTTTAGGCAAAAGTTAATCTGTCTCTATCCGGTATATAAGATTTAATTTTAGAATAATTAAAATAATTTAATATATATGAGAAAATAACTATTTTTAATATATATTTGTATTACTGAGTTCCGTCTTCTTAATTGTGGCTACTAAGCGATCACGTTCCCATTTGGAAAGTTGTTCTGTCATCGATCTTAATGCTATCCATTTTCAGTTTTGAGAATCTGTTTAAGATTATAATAGGGTGGCATAGTGAACGAGGGCTACTTCAGCTTGACTACCTTGCTGAGTCCCTCAGCCTCCTTCTCCAGACCGAGATTCTTCATGGTCGCCATTGTGGGGATGCCTCGGTCGTCCCAGCCGCGCTTCTCATAGTAGTAGCCGAGGAGGGTGTCGTACTTCGCCTTGTCAAGCTTCTTCCCAGTGAGGGGGCCCTGTGTGAGGGGTTCCTTGAACCAGCGCTCGGGCGGATAATCCATTTTGCGATCCCACTTTCCCTCGAATTCGCGGACCCAGAAGGCACGTATAAGGGCGTAGACCCTGTCGCCTAGCGCCCACATGTCGTCGAGGCTCCACTTGAGGCCGGTCGCCGCCTCCATGTACTTGGGGTAGTGATCGACCTCGAAGCCTAGTTCTATCCAGGGGAACCTGCAGGCAACGAGGCACTCGAACATGCCTCCGCGGATGCGCTGAAACTCGATGACCTTGTCCGCCTTCGCTGGGCCGTATTCCTCACGTGTGCCACTGCTTATCTCCCAGCTTATGACCCAGGCGTCCTTGTGGTGAGCGCCTATGGGGCTTGTGCCGAAGCTGAGGCTCATCCCAGGGCAGAGGTGGCAGTCGTAGGCGCTGCATTCGAGGCCCTTGACCTGCATCGCGAAGTCCACGGAGCCCTTACCGACCTTTTCAGCGGCGGCCTTCGTACCCATCCCGAAGAGGGCGCCGTTGCCTCGCATGTATGCCATTTCCTCGAGGAGCTTCTGGGAGCCCTCGAAGTCGCCCCAGCCGAGTTTGAGGCCCTTAACCAGCTTCTTCTCACTGCACTCCATGGCGAAGCCGATAGCGCTGCCCGCGCTGATGGTGTCAAGGCCGAGCATGTCACACATCCTATTGAGGCGCCCGACCTGTTTGAGGTCGCCGACGCCGATATTACTGCCCAGCATGACGACGTTCTCGTAGTCAAGCTCGCTCTCCTCGCCGTTGGTGTCGAGAATGACGTTCCCGCAGATCATGTTACAATTGGGGCAGCCACGCTGCTTGACGGTGCTCGCCTCCATGGTGTTGCCGTCAATCTCCTTGCTGTGGTCGAAGACCCCTTCCCTAAAGTTGTATGTCGGTAGGGTCGAGGCGGCCTGGCACCACTCGACGGTGGCCATGGTGCCCTGAGCCTTCCAGTGCTTGTAGTTCGGTCTCTTAAGGAGATCCTGGAAGCCCTCTCTACCCATCTTCTGGAGGGTTTCCTTGTCAGCGACGGGTATCTCGCCGGTACCCCTGATTATGACCGCTTTAAGGTTCTTGCTACCCATGACGGCGCCCATCCCAGGGCGTCCTCCAGCGCGCCCCTCTTGGCAGACGACCGTGGAGAAGCGGCATAAGTTCTCGCCACTCTGGCCAATAGTCAGCACACCCGTGGCAGCACCGTGTTCCATCTTCAGAATATTCTCCGTCACATAGCTGTCCTTGCCCCACAGGTCCGCGGCGCTTTTCAACTCGACTTTGTCGTTATTTATCCAGAGGTAGCTCGGCTTCTTCGCCTTTCCCGTCACGACTAGTCCGTCAAGACCGGCCTTTCTTAGGTTTGGAGCGGCCATTGTCCCTAGGTTGCCATCGCCGTAGCCACCCGTGAGGGGGCTCTTGGCGGCGACGACCATCTTGCCACTGTTGACGGTCGGCAGGCCTGCGTACGGGCCGCCTGCGAAGATGAGGACGTTGTCGGGGCCGAGGGGGTCGGTCCCTGTTTTGAGCTCATCCCAGAGAAGCTTCACAGCGAGGCCGCGGCCGCCAACGAACTGCCGTGCAAGTTCTTCCGAATACTCAGTATGGACCGCCTTACCCTTTGTTAAGTCGACCCTGAGGAGGCGTCCCGTCCATCCCTTCAAAATACATACACCTGCTAACTGTAAAAGCTAAAGACTGATAAGGATTACACCCACGAGATGTTTAGAAGTACACATCGAATCTAGTGGGAGGGACCGACATAGGTAAAGTGAACTTGAGCCCTCACCCCCATCACGTCAAAGGTTCATTGATTGGTTTATGACGGTTTTATATTACTACATCGGAAAAGCCTCTTTGAGTGAACATGAGGATAGAAGCAAGATTAATGGAAATCAACATCAGTCTCCCTGAACCAACGAAGGTGCCATCGACTTTCCGGCAGACGTTCCCATTCGTCAGGGTATATGATAACCGGGCTTATATCTCAGGGCACGGTCCGACCAACCCCAACGGGACCCTCGCAAAGCCCCTCGGCAAAGTAGGGGCAGAGGTGACGCAGGATCAGGCATACAACGCGGCTCGTCTCACTGGGCTTGCAATAATCGCGAGCCTCAAGCAGGAACTCGGAGACCTCGACAGGGTTGAGAAGTGGCTACGGGTGTTCGGGATGGTTAATTCTGCCCCGGCTTCAAGAACCAACCCGCCGTGATCAACGGCTTCTCCGATCTCATTATCGAGGTCTGGGGGAAAGAGGCAGGGAGGCATGCTCGGTCCGCCGTTGGGTTAGCCGAGCTGCCCTTTGGTATACCCGTTGAGATAGAGGCTGAGGTCCAGATTAAACCCTAGCCCCCCGCTGTAGGCTGCATGACAACGACCTCGTCCCCGTCTCTTAACTTGGTTTGGGTGCCATCCATCATTTCTATACTCTTACCATTGACGAGAATAGCGAGGTCCTTTCCTCCGACGCGGAATTCTCCGAGGTAGCCCTGGTGTTGTCCCGTCTTCTCCCCGATCTTGGCTGCGATCGTTGTGATTGTAGCACCCTCGTTGAGATCTATTTCGTGACGCCTGCCGATTATTGCTGAGATGTCCCCGAAGACGCGAACGGTTATCTTCATTGTAACCAACGGCTGTGTAGTGGAAAATAAGGATTGATAAAAATGGGGGCTAGTTTCTGAGCTTCTTCATAGCGGACTCACAGTCGCTGAGCCCGAGTTTCTTCAGGGTCTCCTTCGCAGGGATGCCTCTGTTATCCCAACCAAGGGTCTCGAAGTACTTCTGGAGCTTCTCGTCGACGATCTTCTTGTCGGTCGTCTTGCCCTTGAACGGGCCCGTCGGCAGCGGGTCATAGAACCTCGGCGGATTATCGTCATCCTTGATGGGTTCCCATGTGACATCCGGGCCTCCGAGCAGCATCAACACCTTCTGCAGCGTGACTATCCTGGGACCGGTGACTCGACGCCAGCTCTCAAGGGTTATGGGGAAACCAGTGACAGCCTTGGCGAAGTCAAAGACAAGCTCCTGAGGGACACCATAGTAGCAGAAGTTGCAGAAGACAGCGGAGTCTGTGAAGATGGAGCCGCTCATGTCGGTGTAGCCGTCTACAGCCGTGGAGGTGTGGTCGCCGCCCTGGACGCTGGCTGCGTAGGCGATGTCATGGGTATAGTCTGCATCGCTCCGAGTCCCGTGGGCGCCGATCTCAATGCCCTTAACGTGGACGGCGTACTTTAGGAGCTCCTCGGGCTTAATCTTCTTCATCTGGGAGATCTTGATAGCTGCTCTGTATGTCCCCTCCGCGAGGGCGTCCCCGATCTTCTCCCGCTTCGCGATGAGCCAGGCGAGCTTGTCCATCGCCTCGGCGTCGCCCCATACGGGTTTGAAGCCGAAGTCGCTCTCCTTTAGGATGCCCCGCTGGTAGAGCTCCGCGGCGAAGGCCATCGTGTTCGGGCCATTGATGCCCGAGTGGCCGAGGTTATCGATCAGTGCGCTGATATGTATGGTGTCGGCGGGGTCGAAGATGCCGAGATTGGTGCCGCAGTATGCCTCTAGCTCGTAGTCGGGCATGTCGGTGATGTCCCCCTTCCACCTGCCCGTCTTAATGCAGCTGACCTTCATGCAGTTGGTTGTGCAGCCGAAGTCGGCCCACTTCTTCTTGACCCAGAACCTGTTCTCGAACTTGGGACCGCCCATGCTCTTCTCATCATGCCACTCCTCCTGCCAGTTACGGACGGGCTCGCTGCTGGTATCGGCGCCGACTGCATAACCTGCATAGCCGGTTCCCCAGCGACGCATCGGTGTACGCGTCCAGAGGTGCTCATGTGTCCTCCGGAGTAATAGTTTGACCGACTCGGGCGCATCAACAGTAGGGATCTTGCCCCTCCCCTTAGCGACTATGGCCTTGAGGTTCTTGCTGCCCATAACCGAGCCGTATCCGCCGTAGCCGCAGGCGTGGCACAGCTTCGACATGACCGCGGCGTTCCTCACGAGGTTCTCCCCGGCGGGGCCGATGTAGATCATGCCGGGCTCCTTCCAGAGTCCCACGAGGGGCTTCTTCT
>CAZIKD010000197.1:0-4499 GCA_964539725.1 uncultured Candidatus Bathyarchaeia archaeon
GTTTGAGGGGAAGACCATGTTCCGTCACATAGGTTTCCCCGACGAGTCCTCCTTCCGCCGATACCTCTACGAGAACGGACCCGCCCACAGCTACCACAGCTCAAGCTACTATCAGCGTCCAGAAGCCGACATGGCTGGTAAGGGATGGAGCGGCGCTGACCTTGTCTTCGACATCGACGCCGACCACTTCGATCTCCCATGCCAACACGAGCACGACAAGTGGAGGTGCAGGAATTGCAGCGCAGAGGGCACAGGGAAGCCCCCTGAGGTATGTAAATGCGGCAAAGCCGCCTTTGAGGAAGAGTCATGGCTCTGTGAACGCTGCCTCCAGGCCGCGAAGCACGAGACCCAGAAGCTCCTCGACATACTCATACAGGACTTTGGACTCAGTCCAGCGAGCGAACTCGTCGTCAACTTCTCGGGTAACCGCGGCTACCACGTTCATGTTCGCAGCCAGAGGACTAGGAACCTCGACCAGTCGGGTCGGCGAGAGGTCGTAGACTACATCTTCGGAACCGGGATCAAGCCCGAGTACCTCGGCTTCAACCTCCGCGCGAAGGAGGGCAGATCGACCCTTGCTGAAGAGGGATGGCGGGGTAGAGCGGGAAGAGCCGTATATGACTTTATAGCCTCCACTCCCCCAGAGGAGATAAAAAGGTACAAGTTCGGTCGGAAACTCACGAGCCTTCTTATTGATGAGCGCGATAAAGCGCTCATTATACTCGAGGAGAGCCACCCAAGCATGCTACTCAAAGCCGTTGACGTCGGGGACGAGGAGCGCCTCATGGCCGACCTCTCCAGACTCATGGAGATCGCTGTGAAGGAGCAGGCCGCCGAAATAGACACCGTCGTCACAACTGATATCCACCGCCTGATACGGCTCCCCAACACCCTCCATGGAAAGACTGGCTGGCAGGTCCAGACCATACAGCTTGATTCCCTCCCAGACTACGACCCAATGACGAGCGCCATAGCCTTCAGATCCGGCGAGGCGAAGATATATGTCCGACACGCCCCGAAGGTAAGGATAGCAGACACCGAATATGGCCCATATACACAGGAGACGGTGACCGTCCCGCTGGCCGTCGCAATGTTCCTTCTATGCAAGAAGGGGGCGAGGATCGAACAATGACCGACGAATATAGAACCCTATACGATTCCTGGAGGAGGGAAAAGCAGAGGCAGGACATACAGCCCCTCCCGGAGGGCTTCTACGGCGCCATGTCAGAATATGCCACCCGTCTAAGGGAACAAGGTCGAACCACCGATAAGACAACTATCAAGGGAAAACTGATCGAGAAGGAGCGGGACCACTTCGATAAAATGCTTCAAGACCTCAACAGGCATCGTCTGCACAAGCTCGTCTCCGCAGAGCTCAACGGGGTGCCGGTCGAGCCCCTAAACCTCACGGCTGAGGAGAAGCGTCTTCAGGTTGAGCTACGTCGCCTATTAGCTGCTCATACACAGGGTATGAAGCAGGTTATTCAGGGGAGGGAACCCAAGTTCGAAGCATCGCCTGTAGCCGCGCCACCGCAAGTTACACCTTACCCACCATACCAGCAACCCGTCCAGCATACTGAAAAGGGCGAACAGACCCTCAAGGTGGTTCGCTTCACACAGTCCCTCCCCGCCATAATGGGCGTCGACATGAAAACGTATGGCCCCTTCAAGGCTGAGGACGTAGCTTCCCTCCCCGCCCAGAACGCGGATAACCTAATAAGGAAGGGCATTGCCCTGCTTGTAGAGACAGAGCCATGAAAGTTCCAAAGACACTCAGAACCTTCTGCCCCAAATGCAAGACACACACTGAATTCACTGTCACCCTATACAAGGCCGGCAAACGCCGCGGCGCCCGAAAGGGTGAACGCGACCAAGCTATACGCAAGAAGGGCTATGGAGGCCAAAAATTCCCGATGCAGCACAACCAGGCCAAGGTCACGAAGAAGACTACTCTACAGCTCCAATGCAAGGAGTGCAAGAAAAGCCTGATGCGTGAGGGACTACGGCTCAAGAAGGCGGAGTTGGAGTAAGATGGCGGAGTGGGACAATCTAATACCTAGGCCCTCCTCGAGGTTCCTGAGGGTAAAGTGCCTCAGTTGCGAGTCTGAGCAAGTGGTTTTCAGCCACGCGACTCATGAGATCAAGTGCCGCACATGCGGCGAGGTCATCGCGAGGCCAACAGGTGGAAAAGCCGAGATCAACGGCTCCATCATGGCAATTCTAGGGTGACCCACCCATGAGCCTAGGGCACGCCGAATGGCCGGAAACAGGCGAGATGGTCGTCGCGACCGTCAGCCGCTTAGAGACATACGGCGCCTACGTCACCCTAGATGAGTACGTTAACAAGGAAGCACTCCTTCACATATCCGAGATAAGCTCTCGATGGGTCCGAAACATTAGGAATCACGTAAGAGAGAACCAGAAGGTCGTCCTCCAAGTCCTTAGGGTAGACCCCTTCAAGGGTCAGGTCGATCTCAGCCTGCGCAGGGTAAACAAGGACGACCGCAGAAAGAAGATTGAGCAGTGGAAGAAGACACGAAAAGCAGAGACTCTACTCAAGCAGGCTGCCATCGAGCTTAAGGCGACCCCCGAGGATCTGTTCGAGGAGATTAGCCCCAAGCTCAACGAAGCTCAAATCAACCTCTACGACGCCCTCGAGCAGGCCGCTAAGAAGGGTATGACTATCTTCACTGACCTCGGCATTAAGACGAAGACCGCAGAGGCGCTCGCCACCGTCGCCAAGGATAAGATAATCGTAAAGGGCGTCACCATACAGGGCGTCTTCGAGGTGTCCGCCATGGGGAGCAGGGGGGTCGAGGAGATCAAAGACCTCTTCCGCATTGCGAGAGACCTAGGGGACGAGCTAGAGTCTACGATCAACATATACACCCTCGGGTCCCCGAAGTACCGTGTAGAGGTCACCGCAGAGGACTACAAGAAAGCCGAAGTCGCCCTCGACCGCGTCGTTAAACAGACCGAGAAGGATTGGTCAGGCCACGAGGGCACCATCTCGTTCAAGCGGGAGTAGACGACAACTTGGTTTGGCTACTTAGAAAATGCGAGCGCTGTGGTAATTACACCCTGAAGGAGGATTCCTGCCCACGATGCGGAGGAGCAGTTAAGTCACCGCACCCGGCCAAGTTTTCGATGGATGATCGATACAGGAAATACCGATTAATCATGAAGCGTATGTCCGAGAAGAGCCCCGAGGCCACCACGGGTTAATTGCTTCTGGAAACCCTCCCGCCTTTCATTAGAAAGATTTTATATTATCACTCCGTTATGCTTTCTTAGGCGACTAGTTTGGCTAAGACATATGTCCGCATATATGGTCCACCGCTCATGAAGGCTCTCCACGCACTCGAGGGAGTTGCCGTGGAGATGTCTAAGGAGAAGGAGATAAAGTTCAGCCACAAATGCATACCCTACCCCACACGGATGCAGACAGACAACCGCGACTGGAGCAACTACCTCAACAACCTGAAAAACACATACGTCGAATGCTACGAGCCGGCGAAGATCATCAGTGACGCTAAGCAGCTCCTCGGCGACCACGACTTCATGTTCGAGTGGGTGGAGAAGAAGCCGAATAGGAAACAGCTTGAGAGTCTAATCGAGAAGATCGACAAGGCTCTAACTGGCCTGGGTGTAAGCTACACCTTGACCACTGAGTAAACGTTTTGCGTGATTCTTTTTTTTCAAAAAAAATCAGTATCTATAAAGCAAAGTTTAGAAGGAAACCTTTTTAAAAAAACTGGAAGATTAGACTTGGCCTTCGCTGGTCTTTTCGGCTTCCCTGAGGGCCTTGCGCTCGTTGAGTTCTTCGTAAACGATGAAGACGGGCATGATGACCCAGAGTGCGATCATGACCCAGAAGAGGATGTTGTCATACTGGTCGGATGCTTCATCGGCGATGATCCTCAGTATGCTGGCTATGAGTAGCAGTCCATTCATCACTTTTTCTCCTCCTTCTTCTCTTCACCCTTCTTAGCTCTAACCTTGGGGGCTGCCCGCCAGTCTACCTTGACATCCTCCTTCACCATCTTTGCGTAGTTGACTCCAGGAATGTAGAGTAGCTTTTCAGGGATCAACCCGCTGGGTCGGAAGATCATCACCACAACCAGTAGTCCACCTAAGAGGACGTCCTCAAGGAAGGATATTGGGAAGAAGAAGAACTGTTGTATCTCGAACTTGTAGACGATGATTATTCGTCTAAGAGCTATGATCACGGCTGCGCCGAGGAACGTCCCCGCGTTGTTGCCAGGGCCACCCAATATGAGCATCAGCCACGGCCAGTAGGTCCAGTATGCTCGTTGGTATCCAGACTCGGTGGAGAACTGTAGATATAAAACGTTCATAACTCCGGCAATAGCGGTTACACCCGACGCAAACATCAGGATGTTACGACGGATACCGACGACATTTTTCCCAACGCTTGAAAGGGTTACATCATTTTCCCTCATGGACCGCATCAGCCTACCATAGGGGGAGTTCAGCAT
>CAZIKD010000198.1:0-4498 GCA_964539725.1 uncultured Candidatus Bathyarchaeia archaeon
CCAGTCACCCACACGGCGGTGGTCGCCACAGACGCCCAGGTAAATCCACGACAGTAAGCCGCAATGCACCGCCAGGCGCCAAGGTCGGACTCATAGCGGCAAGGGTTTCTGGCAGGGGCGGTTCGAAACGCAAGAGGGAGTAACCAACACGATTAAATAATACGAAAGGATGGAGTGAAGACGAATGCCAAAGAACTTCCAGTATAGAGGTCGAAGCGTTAGCGACCTTAAGGCAATGTCGATGGATGAGTTCATTAACCTTCTACCTAGCCGAATGAGGAGGAGCCTCCGCAGGGGACTCAGCAACGAGCAGAGGATCGTCCTAGAACGCCTTAGACAAGACGATGGCAAACCAATCAAAACCCACTCGAGAGACATGGTCGTCATCCCCGAGATGATCGGCAAGACAATTCTCATCCACAGCGGGCAAGAGTTTGTAGAGATAAGGATCAACGAGAAGATGCTCGGACACTACCTAGGTGAATTCGTTATAACGAACAAGCCCGTCCGCCACGGCAAACCGGGAATTGGAGCCTCAAGAAGCTCGATGTACATCCCGCTGAAGTAATTTTACTCCAGTTTCTTTTATCCCATTATAAATTTCAAAACAAACTCCATATTACTAATGCTTACAATATCTCCAGAAAAAAACTACAAAAAACCCTTCAAAATGACCCTCATAACCTATCAATAATAATGACTGATAATAATCGTCTATAGAACCGCTCCTCCCGAGAATTTAGATAACGTTTTTATATAAAGTCCCGATTTCAAGTAAGGCGAACGGTGCGTATATGCCATCTTGGAGATACTCGGTCACAGGTCTAGATCCGGACAAGACAGCGATAGCCAGTGGTAGGGATCTCAGAATAAAGCCAAAGGCTGCCAGAGAGATCTGTAATTACATTAAGGGCATGAAGCTTGCAAAGGCGAAGGAGACACTGCAAGACGTCGTAGAGCTGAAAAAACCTGTCCCATACTACAGGTACAGGCTTAAGGTCCCCCACAGAAAGGAGGCCCAGGGCTTCGACGCAGGCAGATACCCGCAGAAGGCCGCTGGAGAGATCCTGAGGGTCCTCGACTCCGTCGAGGCGAACGCCGAGTTCAAGGGGCTAAACACCGAGAATCTAAAGATCACACACATTGCGGCGCATAGAGGCCGCAGGATAAGAAAGTTCATACCGAGGGCCTTCGGAAGGGCATCACCATACTTCAGGCACCTTACCCACATAGAGGTCGCGGTTGAGGAAGTGTAAGCTTGTCAGTAGTCAAGAGAATCATCCGAGACAATAAGGAACGCATGGCGGTCGACGAGCTCCTGTCAAGGGAGTTCGAGGAAGCCGGTTATGGCGGGATCACACTCACAAAAACGCCGCTCGGTGCCCAGATCAACCTCTACACAATGAGACCTGGCAGGGTAATAGGCAAAAGAGGTAAGGCTATAAAGGACGCCTCCGAGAAACTCGAGCGCAAGCTCGGACTGACCAACCCCCAGATCACGGTCGTAGAGATCGAGGTTCCAGAGCTTAACGCACACATAATGGCGGCGAGAGTCGCAAATGCCCTCGAGCGCGGCGTTCACTTCCGCAGGGCCATCTTCTGGAGCCTACGTAGGATCATGGACAGTGGCGCATTAGGCTGCGAGATAACACTCAAGGGCCCAATAAGGAGCGCGAGAGCTAGATTCGAGAAAGTTAGCGAAGGATATATACCAAAGGCTGGCGAACCGTCGAAGAAATGGCTCCGCCACGCCACTATTCACGTCAAACAGAAGAGAGGTATCCTCGGGGTAACTGTCACAATCGTCCCCCCGGACGCAAAGTTCCCCGACAAGATCACACTCAAGGACCTTCCAGAGATCGAGTACCCCGAAGAGGAGGTCTACATGCCAGAGGGAATAGAGCCTGACACAGAGCCGACGCCCTCAGCTGAACAAGCAGAACCGCCTACGGAGCAACATACAGAAATCATAGTAGACTCCCCAGTCGAGAAAAAACCAGAAGAGGCAACATTAGAGCTTAGCCCCACGCAAACAGAGCCTGAGGTCAAATCCGTCGAGGAGAAGATCAAGGAAGAGTCCAAGACTGAGATCGACTTACCCGAAGAGGGTAAGGAGGAAAACTAGTTGCCAGTAATAAGACTCGATGAGATTAGGGAGATGACCTCAGAACAGAGGATACAGAAACTCACTGAGTTGAAGACCGAGCTCACTAAAATTAGGACACTAATCAAGGCAGGCGGTTCTGTAGAAAACCCAGGTAGGGCCAAGGCCCTCAGGAAGGCAGTAGCGAGGATAGAGACAATCATCCATGAGGAGGCGTCTAAGCAGTGACGCTGGTCACCTCTGAGAACATCACTCGCCACGAGCTCATCGGGCTCGATGCAAGGATTAGCGGCTGTAACAACAAGAGCCAGAAAAAGATCAAGGGATTAATAGTTGCAGAGACGCGAAACACCCTGACTCTAAGTAACGGGAAAAATGAAAAAACCGTGGCAAAGGGGGAGGTGTCATTCAGTTTCAACCTTGGCGGAACCTTGGTTGAGGTAGAGGGAAAAACCCTCATCGGTCGACCAGAAGACCGCGTAAAGAAGAAGCATAAACGAGATTGGTAGGGCGAGAACATTTTGATGAGCCTTAAAAGACCCGAGAACGAGTGTAGTGACCCAGACTGCCCATTCCATGGCTCCCTGGCGGTGAGAGGACGGGTATTGGACGGTGTGGTGGTTAGCGACAGGATGGCGAAATCCGTTGTTATCCGCATCAACTCCCCCAGATTCCTCAGGAAATCCGAGCGCTACGCGCGAGCGAGCAGCCGCATCACCGCACACAACCCACCGTGTATCGACGCAAAGAGGGGAGAGAGGGTCCGCATCGCCGAGTGCAGACCACTAAGCAAAACGAAGTCCTTCTGCGTCGTGGAAAAACTAGCTGAGGAAGAGTAACTGTATGAGTAAAAGGTTAAAAAGGAGAATTGCACCTCGGCGCAAAATAAGTTGTGGCCTGACGTCAGGCTCCGTCTTCGTCTGCGCCGACAACAGTGGCGCACGGGTGCTCCGCCTCATCCAGGTGCTCGGTTACAAGGGTCGACGCCGGAGACTCCCGAAAGCCAGCGTCGGCGACCTAGTTATGGTCAGCTGTCGCGAGGGGACCCCCGAGATGAGGAGGCAGATGTTCAACGCAGTCATCGTCCGCCAGAGGAAACCCTACTTGAGAAAGGATGGCACCTGGATACAGTTCGAGGACAATGCAGCCGTTATACTAACCCCCGAGGGAACCCTCAGGGGCTCAGACGTGAAGGGACCTGTAGCAAAAGAGGCAGTTGAGCGCTTCGCCCGTCTTGGAACTACAGCGAGGGTGGTAGTTTAAATGAACAAGGTAGGCAATACGAAACCATCCACGGTGAGGAAACAGCAGAAAAACGCCCCGATACATCTCAGGAGACGATACATCTCTGCACCCCTCTCACCCAACCTAAAGTCACAGTACGGCGCAAGGACAATGCCAGTTGTGGAGAACGATACCGTCTCAATAACGAAGGGTGACAGAAAACTCACAGAGGGTAAGGTTCTCAGGGTCAACACGAAGGACTCTAAGGTTTACTTAGAGGGAGTGACCAGGACCCGTCTAGACGGCTCGACCGTCCAGATCCCGATACGGGCCGAGAATGTAATGATCACGAAGCTAAACCTCGACGACGACTGGAGGAAGAAGATCCTCGAGAGGAAGGGCTTCAAGGCTAAGGAGGAGAGTAGCATTGGGTAGAAAAGGACCAACAAGACACCTGAAGAGGCAACAGGCACCGACATTCTGGACCATCCACAGGAAGGAGAACGTCTGGTCCATAAACACAAGCTCGGGCCCACATAGCTTCGGCAACTCGATCCCCGTCACGGTTCTACTCCGCGACATGTTAGGCTACGCCACAACCCGTAGGGAAGCCTCTATGATAGCCAAACAGGGTAAAATAAAAATCGACGGGAAGCCACGCCTTGACGAAAAGTTTCCTGTCGGCTTAATGGATGTGGTCTCTTTACCGGACGCTGGTGAGAGCTACCGCATCCTTCCCGCGAAAGGAGGTCGTTTAGCTCTACACCAGATCAAAGGTGAAGAGACAAGTTTCAAACTCTGCAGGATTACCGGCAAAACGACCCTCAGGAACAACATCACCCAACTCAGGCTCCACGACGGAAGGACACTCAACGTCCCGACGGAGAGCTCATACAAGGTGAACGACGTCCTGAAAATCAAGGTTCCATCCCAAGAGATCACAGAACACATCCCCTTCAAGGACCAGCTGCAGATTGTCATCACGGGCGGAAGGTCCCAGGGAGAAACTGGGATCATTATCGGCTTCGGCGATGAATCGGGCTGGAAAAAGACCGCGACTGTACGGACGCCTAAAGGAGAGGACATACGCACACTAATAAAGTACGTCTTCCCTGTCGGGACAACGCAGTCGCTGATATCACTACCGGAGAGTCAATGATATGTCAACCG
>CAZIKD010000199.1:0-4458 GCA_964539725.1 uncultured Candidatus Bathyarchaeia archaeon
GGGCAACTTTGCCGCTATGCTTGGAACCTACGGCAGTGGCGATTACCAGTTCATCGACCCTGAAGACGTAGCAGTCGACGCCATTGGCAATGTGTATGTAGCTGACTCTGATAACAACCGTATCCAAGTATACAATAAAACTGGATCATTTCTAACTAGGTTGGGGGGCCCTGGAGATGGAGACGGTAAACTCAGCGATCCTCGTGGGGTCGCCATCGATGACGCTGGAAACGTCTACGTAGCAGACACCGGGCATTCACTGATCCAGAAGTTCACCCCCCTTACAGCACGCAAAAACGGCAAAATCGCCTTCACCAGTGAACGCGACGGTAACACAGAGATCTACATCATGAACGACGACGGCTCAGGGCAAACGAGACTGACAAACAACAAATTTCGCGATGAATACCCCAGCTGGTCCCCCGACGGCACCAAGATCGCCTTCCAAAGCGACCGTAACGGTAATTGGGAGATCTACGTGATGAACGCCGACGGCACGGGGCAGACGAGGCTGACCAACAACAACGCTGATGATGAATTCCCTGACTGGTCTCCCAATGGCGCCAAGATCGCTTTCTGCAGTGAACGCGACGGAAATGCTGAGATATACGTCATGAAAGCCGATGGGTCGGGACAGACGAGGCTGACCTATAGCAGCACGTATGTTGACATATGGCCCAGATGGTCTCCCGATGGAGCCAAGATCGCCTACGATAGCGACCGCGGCGTCCACTGGGAGATCTACGTGATGAACGCCGACGGCACGGGGGATAAGAGGCTGACCAACAACAATATCTATGATGGAGGAGCCGCCTGGTCCCCAGATGGTACCAAGATCGCCTTCTGCAGTCAGCTAGTTGACGCTGATGGCTACGCTGAGATCTACGTGATGAACGCCGACGGCACAGGACGGACTAGGCTGACCAACAACAACTCTACCGATGAAGTCACAGATTGGTCTCCCGATGGCACCAAGATCCTATTCAATAGCGACCGCAATAAACGAGCAGATGATCCACCTATTGGGGAATGGGGCAACTGGGAAGTCTACGTGATGAACGCCGATGGCTCTAGACAGACGAGGCTGACAAACAATGTTGCTACCGATTATGCGACAAGCTGGCAGAGCCGCACGCACGCGACCGCCACACTCATTCTACAATCCTCAGCCACAAACACCATGGTGGACACATCCTTCAACCTGAGTGCAACCCTCTCAACCCCCAAATCGGGCACAGTCACCCTCTACTGGTCCATAGACGGCTCGGGATTCAACTACAGGCACGACGAGATCATGACCAACGGCAGATTCGGCAGGGCCTTCGCAGCCAGCAGCCCCGGAACCTGGGCCTTCAAGGTAGTGTGGGCCGGGGATGACGAGTATGAAAGCGCTGAATCGAACAACGTCACCGTGACGATCAAGGCTTTACCGGCTCTGGCAGCTGCTGCTTCCGCCAGCCCTGCTACGGTCTACTCCGGTGGTTCATCAACGATCAGGGCTACTCTTAAGAGTGGAGGAGCAGCCGTCACAGGCGCAACTGTGAATCTGGCATCCAGTAATGGCGGGACCTTCTCAGCAGTAGTTGACAAAGGTAACGGCACGTACGTGGCCACATTTACAGCGCCAGATATAGTCACCCAGACTCTGTGTACAATAGCTGTTTCAGCCTCGAAGTCCGGGTATCTAGGCGGCTCGGGACAGACACAGGTCACGGTGCAGCCTTTAGTTCTCACCATCATCGTGAAGTGGAGTGACGGTAGCGCGATAACCGGTGTAGCCTTGGCTTCGACTTCGCAGCCCAGCGGGCAAACGGCTCTGAGCGGAACAACGGATGCGAACGGGCAGGTCAGCTTCAGCAACGTCCTGAAAGGGGCATATACGTTTAAGGCTACGAAATCAGGCTACGATGACAAGACCTGGACCCTGAATGTACAGGGAGGTCAAGCAACCACAGAGACGATTACACTGGTGAAACCAAGTGGCGGAATACCTGGATACCCCCTTCTATCAGTTGCATTGGCTCTATTAGCCGCGACAATCATACTGTACCGAGGGAAACAGATGCTCGTGCGACAGGTCAAACATCAGTAATAACTCAGGTCACTTTTTAGGTTCGCGCGCGAAGCGCGTGTCATCATACAGTTTCTATTTTTTTTGGAGGTTTAACCAAGAGCATTGATGCTAAGCCACCGACGACCCCAACTCCAAGGAAGATGAGGGAAGCATAATAGTTTCCAGTTATATCAAAAAGGTAGCCACTTATTAGTGGAAAGAGTCCACCTCCGAGAGCACCAAAGAACATAACCCATCCGTAGAGTGCGACATCTCCACCCGTACCATAATAATCTTGTACAATTGAAGCATATTGTTCTGGTGCACCTCCATACGTCAAACCATAAAGAGTAACCCATGCATACAACGCTATTATATTCGGAGGTATTATAGTTGAAACTAACATTGCTGTTGCCATCCCAGTTAATGCAATTGCAATTGTATATTTTCTCCCTATCCAATCTGAGATAAAACCAAATACGAAGCTTCCAATAGCACTCATAATACCAATGACACCTATTGCGCTTGCTGCGAGTAATGGGTCAATACCTAATTGAATAATATGTGGAACTACAAATGTAAGCAGCGACACAGTCCCACCTACCTGGAAGAAATACGATACGAGTATATACCTAAATGTCCGTGTCTTAAGTATTTCACTTATTGTCAACACTTTATAGCTTGATTTTTCTATTTTTTCACTCTGCTCCTTCTCATCTGAAATATACTTACCTCCATCCTTTTTTAGCCCGATAGACTCTGGGCTGTCACGAAAGATCAAATAGCCAGGAAGGGCGACTCCGATTATCACGAAGGTGCCAAGTAAAAGAAAAGAATAACGCCATCCATAATTTGCCACGATCCAAGCCGAGAATGGAATTATCACTGCCTGTCCAACACTAATTCCTATACTTGACCAACCCACCGCTTTGCCTCTATTTTTTAAGAAAAATCTCCCTAAAACCATATTTGGAACTGTGTAAAGTATTGAGGAGCCGATAGCAGCTAAGACTCCCCATGAAAGATACAATTGCCATAGTTCCGTTGTAAAAGATGCTATGATTCCTCCAAGGCCGAGAAAAATACCGCCTAATAATATGATTTTCCTAATACCGATACTTTTATACAATTTACTAATAAATAGCGCAAAAACACCATACACCCAAAAGAAGACTGTTAACGATCCCGCAGTGACGGCACTACTCCATCCAAATTCCTTTTGGATAGGTACAAAGAATACACCAATTGAATATCTTAAACCAAACATAAACATAAGTGTTAAAAATGTTGCGAGAAAGACTAACCATCCATAATAAAAAGGAAGCCGTTGATAAATGGACTCTTTAGGAGACATAATAAAAAAATAGAAACAGCCAAAGATACTTAACTTTATTCGAGCGCGCTAAGTCAGACTGAATTTCGCGCACGCAAAGTCTGCCATTATTCAACTTAGGTGTATTTACCGCGTGCAGTTATTGGCCAAATGGCTGCTATCCGCCCGTTTTTAACCACAAGCATCTCATCGTGCTGATTCACACATGTGCAGCAGTGGCTGGGGACCAATTGGATCTTCTGCCCCCAAGTGAGCCTACCTCGTTCAGTGTTCTTCTCTCCGAAGCAGAGGGTGCAGTGCTCCTCACTGAGAGCTGCTCTATCGAAGTGGATAGCATCCCCGTCTACATTCGCTAGAACCGGTGGAACAGCACGAGGGCTTCCTCCGCTGAGCGCCTTGGTCCCCGCATCCAGTTCAACCCGATCCTGGAAGTTAGCTCCTATCACCGTGCTCAGCACCGTGAGGCTGCTCTTGAAGTAGACATCGTTGTTGCTTCCCCATCCGTAACCACTCCCTTCCGGTCCTACGCCAAAGACGAAGCTCCCTGGCTGGATCTCTGTTATGCCGGGATAAGACGCAGTCACCTCGTAGGTATCAGTAGAGCCTGCGGAGACTATCTCTACCGATATTCCCGCAGCCCTAATCGCCTCAGCCGTATCCACCGTAAGCTTATCCCTCTCAAGCGCAATCTCCCTCTTCACCGTGTTTTCATACCCGTAGATCCCCCGGAAAACAAGCCCCGGCAACCTAGCTATGTGTTTAGCGAGTTCAACAGCGGGCTCTCCCGGCGCCGTTCCGCACCGCCCGTGGCTCACCTCGATCACTACATGCTGTTTAACTCCCCACCTCAGCGCCACTTCATTCAACATGTCAGTCTCCCGCGCATAATCGACGCTTGTGATTAGTTTACCCTCACCCATAGCAACGCCAAGACCAACAAGTCGCTCCACTTTCCTTGGATCCGCCAGCTCTTGACTCATCATGATGTTCTTGTCTCCATAGAGAATACCGCTGTGAAGCAGAACCTCTGCTTCACTCAGCTTCTGCGTCATAACTCCAACTGCACCCTCAG
>CAZIKD010000200.1:0-4440 GCA_964539725.1 uncultured Candidatus Bathyarchaeia archaeon
CGTGGTCCGTCCACGGCTCTTCCACCTCGAGATGCCAGAACTCGGCTATGTGGCGACGGGTTCTGCTGGGCTCAGCTCTGAAACTCGGCGCAATAGTGTAGATCTTCCCTAGGCTACTGATCATCGCCTCGGCGTAGAGCTGCCAGCTCTGGCTAAGGTAGACATTCTTCTTGTCGAAGTACTTGACCTCGAAGAGTGTGGAGCCTCCCTCGCAGGCGGCAGATGTGAAGCTCGGGCTGTGGGTCTCCGTGTAGCCGTGGTCCGCGAACCAGATACGGGTGGCCCTCATGAACTCGCTCCGTATGCGGAATATGTTCTGTAGCTTCGGGTCTCTGACCCAGAGGTGCCTGTTATCGAGGAGGAACTCGAGGCCGTGCTCCTTCTTCGTGATGGGGAAGTCGGGTTGTGCCTCGTAGACTGTGCCGAGATTATTAACGGAGAGCTCGTAGCCGCCTGGGGCTCTCTGATCCACGCGAACCCTCCCACCGATCTCGATTGTGGACTCCATGTTGAGTTTTTCGAGGTTGTTGAAGGTGGCTTCGTCGACGTTCTTCTTGTTCACGGTGCACTGGAGTACACCGGTGCCGTCGCGTATCTGGAGGAAGATGAGGCCCCCACTGCTCCGGCTGTTGTAGAGCCAGCCACGGATGTGGACCTGTTTCTCGTCGTGCTTTCCCCCAAGTATCTTGGCTATGTCCACGAAACTGGTCATATCGACCGAAGAGGAGACTGCGACCCCGATATTATAGTCTTCGCTCGTCTCGTTGTATAAAGTTCGCGCGCGGTCTCGAGGGCGCTTGTGGTTTACCTGGTGAAGAAGGAGCCGAGGCCGGTCTGGCGTGGGCGTCCGACGAGCTCGTCGAAGCTCATGTCGAGGGCGTCAAGGACCTGTTCGAAGGTCCCCTCTAGGTGTTCTTCGTACTTTGAGACGTCGACATCCTTCTTCCCTGCTATTTGGACGGGTTTGACGCCGTCTTTGGTGATGACGTAGCTGATTATGTCTCCCTCCTTCAGCTCGTAGCCTTGCTCCTCTAGCATCCTCCCAGCCTTGACGTGCTGGGGGTTGGTGTCGTATCCTGCGAGGCCCTTGCCGAGCATCATGCTGAAGGCGACCTCCTCGATTGTGAACTCCCTGTGCTTGAGGCGGTGGCTTACGGTGGAGACGAGGTTCCTTATTTCCTCCTTTGCGTGGGGGAAATCCTCAGCCTTTTCGACGTTGCTGAGGATGATGGTGAGTCTGATGAAGGCATCCTTGAGGATCGGGGGAATGTGGCGTTTCTTTCCCGTGAGCCCTTTTATGTCGAGCTTCCCGTCGGGGTAGACACCGAGATAATTCTTCTTTCGGCTGCTGAATATTGCGTAGCGGTACTGCTTGTCTACATCAAGGTCGATTCCTAGCTCGGCGTCGGCCCAGCTGGCTAAAGCTTCTATCTGCTCTTTTGATGGCTTCTCGAGGAAGACGGAGTCGGTGTCTCCGTAAATGACCTCGATGCCAAGCTGCTGGCTCTTGTCGACTGCCTTGTTCATGGCGTAGCGGCCTATGGCTGCAGTGCTTTCTGCGAGGGGTGGGCAGTAGAGGGGGAAGCTCTCGGCTCCGAAGACGCCGTAGCTGGCGTTTAGGAAGACCTTGAGGGCTTGGGTGACTACGTCGTAGTATTGACGCTCCTCGACTGTGAGGGCTTTATCCTTACTGTGGGGCTTGTACCATTGGACTCTGAGGTCACGTAGGCTGCCTATGATAAGGCTTGTCATGCCTCGATTCTTTATGCAGACCCAGTGGGGTGTCCCAGGGACAAGGTTCTTCCTACACTCCTCATGGTTGCAGAGGATGGTGTCGTAGCTGAGGTTCCAGTTGCGTATGGCGCTAGGGTATAGGCTTGCGAAGTCGCAGACTACGACGCTGAAGTGGGCTCCAGGCTTGGGATCCCTGACTATGGCGCCTTGGTACTTCTTCCCTTTTATTATGCTGGTTGTGCTGACCTGCCCCTTTACCTCGAGGATGTCCTGGGTGTTGGGGATGAGCCAGCCGCGGCGCCTGTGCTCCCATTCCATTAGGGCGAGTATCCACCTGCTGACACCGTTGCGGGTGACGTCCTCCATAATCATCTTGCTGATGCGTGTGAGGAGGACTATGAGGTTCATCACTAGATCGTGGTTGAAAGCGGTGAGGTGGAGAGTGATGTCGGCGTCGTTGAGACAGTACTGAGCGAGTTCAATTATGCTCGCTGCGGTGATGTCGCCTATTACGAGCTTCTCTTGGTCTATGAGGCTCTTCGATATCTCGTTTAGGGTGTTCTCCCTGTATCGGTTTCCGAAGGCGTAGCCCTGTATGCTCCTATTCATGAAGAAGCGGTACAGGTCGAGATGGACGCCGTTGCGGAGGAAGGCGAAGCGGCGCCCCATAACTATAGGGTTCTCTGAGTCGGGAACCCCCAGGTTCTTCGCCCTATTTCGGAGGAAGCGGAAGTCAAAGTCATCCCCGTTGAACGTGAGGACGACCGGGTACTCGTCGAGGACCCTGAAGGTGTCCCTGATCATGTCACGTTCGTCGGTGTAGACCTTGACCTCAGCGCCTAGGATGACAGGTGTATTGACGTCGTGGCCAGTGTCGTTGAGGACGATTATCCGGCGCATCCCATCACTGCCTGCGAAGCCTACGGCGGTAATGGGCTCGGTCGCCTCATCAGCGTTGGGGAGCCTATTCTGGACGCTTGGGCGGACCTCGATGTCCACGGCAACCCGCCTCAGTTTTGGCACGGGGCATTGGAGGAGGCGGGCCCACTCCTTCATATTTCCCCTGAATTCTGCATCGATCTTCTCAAGAATGGTGTCAAGCTTAGCCTCCGTCTCTGGGTCGAGAGTGTAGCCGGCGTCGACTAGGTTACCGTTCTCAACCCTGTAGGGCATCCCAGTGATGAGGCCGCGGTCGTATATATAGCACTGGTAGTACCTAATTCGGCTCTCCCAGCTGTCACCGATTATGCTCCTGATGGGCTGACCCCTGCCTCCACCAATGCTGAGGGGGTCCTTTGCGACGACCTTCGTGACTCTTATCTCCTTATCCGCGAGGGGGTCATGTTTAGAAACCTCTTCCATGAAGAAGTAGCCCTCGTGGCGGAGGAGACGCTGGTTCTTTTCCAGCTCCCCGATAGGTTCCTTGCTTATACAGTAGGGGAGGTGGCTCGTGTTATCGTACCAAAGGTAGATCTGCTGGCTATTCGGCTCGTAGAGGCGTAGGTAGGCCTTCTGCTCTGCGCCGTCGTAGCCGGCGCTGAGGAGGTAGCTTGTGGAGAGATTGTCGGGAGCTATTCGCCCCCTCGGTTTTATCCCCTCCTCGCCCTCGTCGATTATAAAGTCGGTAGCCGCCATCTCGTCTACGGTTGAGTCTCGGTCCCTGATAATAGTTGCTAGGAAGCCTCTAAGATGCCTTTGGACCCCTCGCCGCGGCTATGATGTGCTCATACATATCGATCAAGCCAGGTTTCGTGCAGAACTCGTGCTCTAACCTGAGTAAAATCTCTCTGGCACCTGGGTTGGATGCGATCCTCTCAAGTCAGCGGTGATAGCTGCTCGCTTTTGTATTGGTTGAGACGCGCGTGTTTGTGAGCAACAGGTTTTACTAGTGAGGGATGGCGTAGAGAGTCTCGACAACGACGTAAGCAGCCTGGATTGCTGTCAGGCCCGAGTCGTAGCTGGGAGAGACCTCATTTAAGTCGAACCCGATGAGGCGTTTATCGACGACCCCTGTTATTAGGTCGAGGAGCTGGGTGATTCCTATGCCTTCAGGGCTGGGGTTGCCCACGGCAGGGGCCTCAGCTGGGTCGACAGCGTCCATGTCAACACTAAGGTAAACGGACTCGGCGCCCTCTAGAGAGTCCCTGATTATTCCGAGGATGGGCTCGACTCCGAATCTCTTGACGTCCTGCGCCGTGATGATAATGACTCCATTTTCCTCGGCGTAATCTATCTCCTCCCCGGAGAGTGCGCGAGCAGCGACGACTATGAGCTTGAACCCTTGCTCCTCATGAGCCCTGCGGAGGTACGTGGCGTGACAAAGTCTTTCCTCGAAAAGGGTGTCCCTGAGATCGAGGTGGGCGTCGAAGACAACTACTGCGCTTGGCTTGAGAGCGCGGAGGGCGCCGAGGGTTATTGTGTGCTCGCCACCGAGCATAACCGGGAGCTTCCCCAACGCCTTGATCTCCTCGACAACCCTCTGTATGTTATCGACTGCGAGCTCGACCATACCTACGTCGACTACATCGCCTACATCGACGAGCTTCAGGTCCTCCCAATCGAGACCCGTCCGGACGCTGTAGCTCTCCATATATTGGCTCGCCTCCCTGATGGCTGTGGGGGCGAATCTGCTACCACTCCTGTATGAGGCCGTCTTATCGAGTGGTGCCCCGAAGAGGATAAAGTCGGAATCTTCAATTTTTCCCG
>CAZIKD010000201.1:0-4415 GCA_964539725.1 uncultured Candidatus Bathyarchaeia archaeon
CAGAGGGAAGACTCTACCAGGTCGAATACGCCCTGGAGCTGGTGAAGAGAGGCGCACCAATCGTCGGCGTCTCATCACCCCAGGGGGTAGCCCTTGCGGCTAACGAGTCCCCTGAGAGCGTGTTGGAGGACGGAGACTACTTCCGTAAAATATTCCAGCTAGATGAGCACGTCTGCATGGCGATCGCGGGGCTAAGCAGCGACGCACGAGTCCTGATCAGTCAGGCACGAGTGTACTCCCAGAGCAACCGATTAATGTATGACGAGCCAGTTGACATCGAGATCCTCGCTAGACGCATGGGTGACATCGCTCAGATATACACGCAGCATGCGGGCGTCCGGCCATTCGGTGTAAGCACCATAATTGCAGGCGTAGACACTGAGGGCAGCAGGGTGATGATCACGGACCCCAGCGGCAGCTACAGGGGCTACAAAGCCACGGCGGTTGGCAGGAAGAGTGACGAAGCCAACAAGCTCCTGGAGGATAAATACAAGAACGATATGACCTTGGACGGCGCGATCAGCCTCGCTATCGAGGCTGTCAAAACAGCATCAGACGCGGCATTACAACCCGAGAACGTAAAAGTAGCCGTGGTTCCAGTCGATACGAAGGTTTTCCGAAGGCTCTCCGACTCCGAAGTGCAGAAGCACATGAGGTAGAAGGGCCAGAGGGATGAGTAGCAACTACACCCTAGTTAGGTACCAGCATGGTGGAGAAAAGTACGAGATTCTCGTCGACCCAGACAAAGGACTTTCTTACAAGAAGGGCGAACCAATCGATATCACCAACGTAATCCTCATCGACACTATCTTCACGGACGCCAACAAGGGAGAAAAGGCGTCGGAGTCGAAGCTAAAAGCCGAATTCGGGACAGGCAACCCTATTGAGGTCGCCAAGTTGATGTTTGAGAAGGGAACTTTCCTCCTCACATCCGCCCAGCGGAAAGAGATGACTGAGCAGAAGCTCAAACAGCTCATCACCATCATATCCCGTACCTACGTCGACCCCGCCACCAAACTGCCCCACCCCGCCATCCGCATAGAGAACGCTATGGAGGAGATCAGGTTCAACATCGATCCCTTCAAGTCGGCGGAAGAGCAGGTGAAGGAACTAGTCCAACTACTCAGACCCGTTCTACCCATGAGCAGCGAGAACATCCAGCTCGCCATCAAGATCCCACCGGACCACTCAGCAAGATGCTATGGTATAGTGAAGAACTACGGCGAGATAAAGAGGGACGAGTGGCAGAAGGACGGAAGTTGGGTGGCAGTAGTGGAGATACCCGCAGCCATGCAGTTAGAACTACTCGATAAGCTCGGCAAGGCTACTCAGGGGAACCTCCAATCGAAGATAGTTAAGTGAAGCTGAATAGGTATGAATGCGAACTTCCAGGACAGGGATCTAGTCCTCCCAGGGGATATCTTGTATGAGGGGAGGATTAGGACAGGTGAGAACACCTACCGAAATCAGGACCAGGTATACGCCACACACCTCGGTTTAGTCAACTACTCGCCGGACAACGTATCCGTGGTTGCCCTATCTGCTGGTTACAACCCACTCGTGGGTGACGTAGTCATCGGTGAGGTCATCGACATCGACCTAGGCGAGTGGAAGATCGATATAGGCGCACAAATCAGCGCAGTGATGGGAATTCCCGACGCCGTTGACCGCCCATTCAGGACAGAGTACATCATGACGAGAGTCCTCGATATCGGTGACACATTGTTCGCTAAGATAGTTGACCTAGATAGGAGGAGGACCCCTGTGCTCAGCATCCTTGGCCCCGGTCTCGGCAGATTAAACGACGGATTCATAATACAAATTACGCCATCAAAAATCCCCCGCCTCATCGGCAAGAAGGGAAGCATGATCAATATGATAATTAGAGAGACGGGGTGCCGCGTCGTCATTGGACAGAACGGACGCATCCTCGTCTCCGGATCAAATAGAGAACGCGAAGAAATGGTGGCAAAGGTAGTCACTAAGATTGAGCTAGAGGCTCACACCTCCGGGCTCACCAACAGGATACAGGAGTATTTGAAACAACTAAAGGAGAGATCACGATGAGCAAGAAACCAACAATCAAGAAAACAACGGCCCGGAAACCGAGAACTAAGAAGGCCGATAAGGCCACTAGCTGGAAGAGAAACGACGGCCGGGCTTTCGACGAGCTCCGCACAATAAAAATTGAGAGTGGAGTGCTCCCAAACGCGGATGGCTCCGCATATATTGAGATGGGAAGAAACAAGATACTCTGCGGTGTTTTCGGACCACGCGAGATGCACCCCAAACACCAGGCGAAGCCAAACGAGGCTGTACTACGCTGCAGGTACCACATGGCACCATTCAGCGTCGACCCACGCAGGTCACCCGCCCCCTCTAGAAGAGACCAGGAGATCAGCATGGTCATGAGATCAGCCCTTGAACCGGCGGTCTTCCTCGAACGCTACCCCCGGGCCAGCATCGACGTCTACGTCGAGGTGATCGAAGCCGACGGTGGGACACGCTGCGCGAGTATAAACGCCGCCGCGGTCGCTCTCGTTGACGCTGGTATACCAATGAAGGATCTCGTTGCAGCCTGCGCCGTGGGTAAGATCGAAGACAAACTCATCGTCGATCTCGGAGACTACGAGGACAAGAAGGGGCAGAGTGATATGCCCATTGCCTACATGCCTAAACTTAACAAGGTCACACTCCTCCAAATGGACGGCATAATGTCCATAGATGAGGCGGAGAAGGCTCTCAACCTAGGTATCGAGGGCTGCAAAAAAGTATATGAGGTACAGCGTGAATCGCTGAAGAAGAAGTACGGGATCGACCAGCCACAGGACAAGCCGCCAAAGGAGTACCAACCTGAGGAGCCTGAGGAGGAAACTAAGACAGAGGAGGAACCTAAAACAGAGGAGGGTCAACAATGAGCAAGAGTAACATCGTCAGCCACCTAAAGCAGAAGAAGATATCCGAGGTCCTCTCCACCGGCAAACGGATGGACGGACGCGGATTTAATGACTTCCGCGAACTCAGCATAAAGCACAACGTCCTCTTCAAGAGCGAGGGGAGCGCCGAGGTCTGGCTAGGGAAGACACACATCATGGTCGGCGTTAAAATTGGCACAGGAACACCCTTCGAGGACACACCAGACGAGGGAGTCCTCATGACAAACGCCGAGTTCACCCCCATCGCCAACGCCGCCTGGGAGCCTGGCCCACCCAAAGAGGACAGCATCGAGCTAGCCCGAGTCGTCGATAGGGGCCTGCGCAGCGCAGAGGTCCTTGACACAAGCGCGTTAAAAATCATTAGCGGAAAGCTAGTCCAGATAGTCTACGTCGACCTCTACGTTCTTAACTACGATGGCAACCTCATCGACGCTTGCAGCGCCGGCGCCATCGCTGCCCTCATGGGTGCGAAGAAACCCGTCTACAACGTCGTTGAAAAAGAGGCGAAGCTGTCGGGGGAGAAAGTACCCCTTGCTGTTAAGAAGAAACCGGTGGCGATCAGCATCATAAAGATCGGGGATAAGTTCATCTTAGACCCCACCGCTGACGAGGAGGACGTAATGGACTGCCGCCTCACCATCACATTCGACGAGGATGGCCACATCTGCACGATGCAAAAGAGCGGGTCTGAGGGCTTGACGCTCGACGAGATTAAGAAATGCATAAATATGGCGCAGGAGAAGGCGCCTGAGATAAGGGCGAAGGCCATAGGCGACTAAGAATGACTAAGAAAAAGAAGACGTACGGTCTGAGGCTAAGGACGCGCGGAGGAGCCGCCGTACAAAAGCGTTGGACACGCATAATGATTCAGATGAACCAGCCCCACAAGTGCCCAAGCTGCGCCAGCCTAAAGGTAAGGCGCAGCGCTGTAGGAATATGGAGCTGTAGCAAATGTGGATATAAATTCGCTGGCGGGGCCTACACGCCATCGACGAAGACGGGTCAGGCTTCCGCAAGGGTCCAGGAATCCTAGACCCACTTCTGTTCAAGGCGACTACTTTTGGAGCCTCGACAATACAAGGCTGAGGCAAAGATTGTAATAGAGATGCGGCATGACCTCCTCGACATAATTATTAAATCATTAAGGCCTGAGTCAGAGTCTAGTATTTCGGACCGCTCCAAGGTGTTTATCGAAGCGTCAGAGAAGATGCTTATCCTACAGTTGGTGGCTGAAGACGTCACAGCCCTCCGCGCGGCTGTTAACAGTTATCTCTACTGGATCAAGGGGATAATTGATATCGGGAGAAGAATAAACCACTGATTCAAAGCCGAAATTCTATTCACCGCATTAGAAAAGAAAAAAAAGGGGTAGGATTCTGGCTACGCATTCAACAACTGTGGCATCCGTTTAAAGATCAGATAGATGATGATCCCGCTGATCACCATCTCCCCGAGGATGTAGCTGCCATTATACACGGC
>CAZIKD010000202.1:0-4404 GCA_964539725.1 uncultured Candidatus Bathyarchaeia archaeon
TACCCCGAGACTAGGGCCATCGACGCGTCGACCAGCTGGACGACGACGTACAGGAAGGGCACCAGCCACAGCTGTCCACCAGACTCGAGTATCCTGGCGCCGTTGTAGAGTATCAGTGCGATTGGCATGAGTCCGACTGTGTTCATGAGCACTGCCCCCGAGTACATCCAGAATCCCCTGCTGAGTTTGCCTTCCGTCGCTGTGCTCTGCCTCCGGATCTCCTCGACTGTGCCCCTGATCCTCCTGTACGTGAGGTAGAGGACAGCCATCATCAGGAGGTAGAAGGGAAAAAGTGACTGGAGGGAGAGGCTAAAATTGTTAATAGTCCAGAGCATCATGAGCCCGAGGAAGGCGGGGCCTGCGACGGCGCCTATCTGGTCTATGAACTCGTGGAGTCCAAAGGCTTTCCCAGAGCCCATGCTCTTGCTTACGACGGACACGACGGCGTCGCGGGACGGAGACCTGATCGCCTTCCCGAGCCTCTCAGCTATTATGAGGGCCATGATGAGCCATATGCTTTTGGTGAGACCCATCAGGGGTATGGCTATTATAAGGCCGTATCCGAGGAAGATGAAGAGCCAGTACGCGTGGGAGCGGTCCGCGAGGGGGCCGCTGACCAGCCTCATGCCGTAGCCCACAAGCTCCCCTATGCCGGAGGTTAACCCGACGAGGAAGGCTGATGCTCCGAGGAAGTAGAGGTAGTCGGGGGCGATTCCTCGCCCGGACTCGTAGACGATGTCTCCGAGCATGCTTACGACGCCCATGAGCATGATGGCGACGTATGCCTTTCTCTTCAGGTCCTTCTGTTCAACCAAATCGTATCACATGTTCAATTTTCCCCGTAGAAGCTATCAGCGTCCTCGGTGGACGCGGTTGAAGGCGAGCCTCATCGCTTAAAAACCAGAGACTCCTCTTCGCATATTTACGGTTTTACTTCATCCCTACTGGATGAGGGCTTTTTCGCGCACGTAGAATACCAGGATAATAGACGGATGCCCGGTTTGGCCCAGGGAAGCCATGTTTTATGGCGGTTTTGCGTGTTTCAACTATTGTCCTGAGCGATCATTCCAGATAAGATCAAAGTGGTACCTGAAGTCATACACCTAGAAAAAGGGAGATACCATCACCCAAGCATAACGGCCTATGATATTGCAGATCAGAAAACCTAAGGACCCGATTAATAATTGGCGCACGCAAAATTAAATTGATCAATGGACAACCTTTCAACGCTACCGAAGCCTGTGACCATCTAGGAGTACTGTAATTCAGGGAAAAGCTTCGGGGACTGCCTATGTATGGTTGCCTGTTCGTAAGCATAAGCGTACCCAAGCAGCATAGACTCACTGAAAAGCTTACCAACCATCTGGAGACCCGCTGGGAGGCCATTGCGCGTGAATCCCATGGGAACGCTGAGGCTTGGCATCCCCGTGTGTGGAGGTATACCCTGGCTATTGTCCCCGTGCGGGCTCTCCATATCACCGATGAGACGGGGAGGGTTGCTCCACGTGGGGTAAACGAAGGCGTCCACCCCAGCCCCATCCATGGCCTCATAAACTGCTTCCCTGAGCCTAATGTTCTTGGTCTCGGTGTAAACGTCCCCGCACGACGGGTCAGGGGCCTCCGCCATGTTCCTGAGCCTCTCAGCTATGTAGTCGCTGTAGAGACCGCTATCCACGATCTCCCTTAGTGTCCTGTAGGGCGGGTTCCTGAGGGTGGAGAGGTAGTGGTCCAGGTCTCTTCGGAAGGTGTTGCACCAGATGTTGGCTGTAAGTTCCTCGAAGTTGGGTATGATGAGGGGATCCGCTAACTTGGCTCCACCGCTGCCCAAGTCACTTAGGGCGTGCTCGAAGACTTCGCATACCTCCGGGTCCGTGGTGGGCTGGTCTGTGTAGTACCTGAACACGCCGATACGGGCTCCCTCCAGGGCGTCAGCGCGTAGTTGAGTCGTGTAACCTCTGGGGGCCCTGTCTCTGCATAGAGAAGTGGCAGGGTCAGCCGGGTCGTATCCCGCTATTACTTCGAGGATCCATGCGGCATCCTCAACGGTCCTACACATGGGTCCCCCCATGTCATTCCTGAGATACAGCGGCACTACCCCATCTCTGCTAATTAGACCCATCGTGCCCCTCACACCGACGAGGCAACAGTGGCTCGAGGGGCCGCGAATGCTGTTACCTGTGTCTGTACCTAGGCCTATTAGGCCCAGGTTTGCGGCTACGGCGGCCGCGGTACCTCCGCTTGAGCCTGCAGGCACTCTTTCGAGGTCGTAGGGGTTCCTTGTGGTGCCGGCTATACTGCTCTCAGTGATGTATGGGCTGAAGGCCCACTCGGCCATGTTGCTCTTGCCCAGCACAACGGCGCCTGCCTCCCTGAGCTTCCTGACCGGGTATGCGTCGTCCGGGGGCAGTGAGCCTTTCATGGCCAGGCTGCCAGCTGAAGTCTGAAGATCGTGTGTATCGTAGTTGTCCTTCACGATGATGGGAACACCATGCAGCGGTCGCAGCTTCCTGGTCCTGCTGTACTCCATGTCCAGAGCTCTCGCCTCTTCAAAGGCCTTAGGGTTGATGACCACCATGGAGTTGAGAGTCGTAGTTTGATCATAGACTCTAATCCTCTCAAGGTACGCTTCCACGATTTGGGTGCAAGACATGGTTCCCTCGCGGATGTGATTATGCAGCTCGGCGATGGTTAGCTCAAGTACCCCGGTTGGCATACATCTGGTGTTACAGTTTTGTGTTTATGTCTATGGTTGCGTGCGCGCGCGTGAGTTGATTACCCCGAAATTCACCCACCACTTGAATAAGCGCATGCTTGAAAACGAATAAACTAGGTTCCAGACGAGGCGATTTCAATAATACTTGCTCCGAGCGCATGCATTATGATGGCCGTCAGCATCCTATAAAACGGGAGATTACGGAAACCCTCGATGCAATTTGAGAGAATCTTAGCTATGCGTACGCACTTTTTCGGAGATCTATGGGATTCATTATTTAAAGAAAAAACGCAAAAAACGTTGGATTAGGGCTGTCCGAAGGTGAAATGTTTTATCATCGATTAAAATGCGGAATCGGTCTGAGTCCATTTTTTCTAAGTAGTGCACACATGTAAGAACGCGATTATTTTAAGAAGCTCTTTTTATGTGTTGTTTCGCCGTTAAACCCAGGTTTTTTGTGAAGAAGTTGCTAAATATTTTTCGCGTCGAATATTTTCGGAAGTTTTCGATATGGCCAAATGCCCGAGTTGCGGAGCCGATGAACCCAGCTCCGTTAAGTCGTGGTCGATGATCGGTAAGCCGAGCAAGTCCGGCGAGATGCTCAAGCTGACGATAGGCCTGTATGAGTGCCCTATTTGCGGCAAGAGTTTCCGATGCGTGGAAGGCAAAGAAAAGATAACGATGAAGGGTGTTCTGGATAGAAGTAACTCACTGGAAGAGAAGCTTATGGAGGCAACAAAGAAGAGAGCTGAGCTCGAAGAGAAAGTACAGGCCTTAGAGAACGAGAAGGCCTGCCTATTTGCTGAGATCGAGGCGCTGAAGGTAATCCCCGTTTTGGTGGAGAAGGCGTCCTCCCTTGAAACCACTGTGTCAAGGCTTCGCGAGGAGAAGGAGACCCTGCTTATGAAGATCAATGATCTTATGGCTGAGAGGGCGCCACCTCCAAAGGAGAAGCCGCTTGAAGCATATATCATTGAATCGACACCCGAGGTTAAACCTGCGGCTGTGGAGACGCCCGTCGCGGAGCCTGAGGTGGCTGCTACAGTGGCCGAACCTGTTCCCGCGGAAACCGTCGAGGTTGCGGTTATAGAGGTGCCGTGCGAAGCAGCTCCAGCCGAGGCTACTGTCGTGGAAGAGAAGCCGTGTGGGTGCTTACAAGCGGAGCCCGTCGTTTCGGAGGCGGAACCAGTTGAGGCACCGCTTCCAGAGCCCGCTCCAATCGAGGGCCCCCCGGTAGAGGTAAACGCACCAGAGCCGGAGCAGGCCTCCGTCAGTGAACCAGTTAAAATAGAGGCCGTGCCAGAGGAGCCCGCCTTGGTCGAATCTCCAGCCGAGGCCCCGGTGATCGAGGAAAAGCCTGCGGAGGTCCCGCAGGCTGAAACTCTCACGGACACAGCAGTCGCAACTGAGACATCGACCTTTGAGAAGCCCGTTGAGGCTCCGATAATCGAGACGGTGGTAATCGAAGAGAAGGTGACTGAGGCGTCGCAGACTGAGATGGCTCCAGCTGAGGTTATCCCCGTTGAGGCGGCTCCTCCAGAACTGAAACTGGATGAAGCGACAGTGATTGAGCCACCCTCCAACGAGACACCAACTATAGAAGCCCCAAGCGAGCTCCTGGTTGAGGGGACGACAGTCGTGGAGAAGCCTGTTGAAGCCCCGCAACGTGAGAGGGCTACAGGCGAGACGGC
>CAZIKD010000203.1:0-4397 GCA_964539725.1 uncultured Candidatus Bathyarchaeia archaeon
GGCGCCATATGTGTAAGGGATAGCCTCTCCGTAGCCCTTGATTCCCTCGTCCGTGGAAACTTCCACCAGTATATGCACGCTCCTCCTCTTCGGGTACGCTGAGAGGGGTTCCGTCTCCTTGAGGGGAATCCACATGGGGTAGGTCTTGATGTCCGTGATCTTCGTCTCGTTAACCTCCAGAATCCTTGGTCCTAAGAGTTGGCTGAGGCGGGAAAAGACTTTAGAGGGTTTCGCCCTCGACGCTGAGCACTAGACGCTCGAGGGGCGTCTTCTTCCCCGCGTCCCTTATGGCCTTGGAGACAAGACCAGCTAGACCCGAGCAGCAGGGAACCTCCATGTGGACGATCGTGACCCGTTTTATATCGTTGTTCCTGAATATCTCGGTGAGCTTCGCCAGGTATGCGGAGACGTCGTCGAATTTGGGGCAGCCTACGAGGACTACCTGTCCCTTGAGGAGTGTACCTTGCCAGTCTGGGCTCGCGACTGGTACGCAGTCGGCCATGATGAGCAGATCGGCTCCCTTGAAGAATGGGGCATTGGGGTTTACTAGGTTGAGTTGGACCGGCCAATTGCGGAGCCTTGAGCGCCGCCTCTGTGAACTCTGGTACTCCTTCGTGGCCTCCTCATCGAATGCGGGAGCCTCCCTCTCGGAGACTCTAATAGCGTCCTGTGGGCATGTGCCGAGGCACGCGCCGAGACCATCGCAGTAGACGTCGCTGACGAGCCTCGCCTTGCCCTCTATTATCTTGAGCGCCCCCTCCGCGCAGCGTGGGACGCACTCGCCGCATCCGTTGCACTTTTCCTCATCGATCTCGACGATAGCCCTCTTGACCATTAAGCGAGTGTGTAATATGGATGGATATAGACCCTTCCCAGCTATATCCCGAGCGCCATAGACCTCCGATAAAGGTCAACTCCACCCCTCACCTTGTCCTCGTCGATGAGTATCGCTGAAGGCCTCGCGAAGTAGGATAAGCCGGGCCCCTCTTCGACTACCTTGACGTTGTGACCTCTCAGCTTCAGCCCAGCCACAACATTAATGGATATCCTAGAATCAATGAGGGTGTCGAGGCCGCTGGCGTCGACGGTGGGCGCCGAAATGGCCTCCTGTGGCCCCATTTCGAACTCGATCATGTTGAGGACCACCTGGAGATTACGCTCGATGATCATTCGGCTACCCGGGGCACCCTCAATCATGAATGGGGATCCATCCTTGAGAACCAGGAGGGGACCCATGTTCATCACTGGCCTCTTCCAAGGGGCAACGCTGTTCGGGTATCCAGGCACAGGCACGAACCAGCCCATTGCCGCGGTAAGGTATAGACCTGTTTCATGCGGAACGACCCCGGCTTGGAACCCCGGCGTATGGGTGCATGCTACGGCATTGCCCTCGGCGTCGACCACGTTGAAGTGGCTAGTCTCACCTAGAGTGAGACCCTGTGACGATGCGCCTCTCAATGTTGGTCTCTTCCGATCTTCGTGGTGCCAGGGGTCGTGGATGGGTGTGCCGAGGTAGCTTATCCAGGGCTCCGCACCATTGGAGGGGAATGATGCGACCTCGGCTATGAGTTCCCTGATGTGGTGGGCGTAGGAGTCGGAAAGCAATCCAGTGAGGGGCACGTTGGCGTGCTCCCAGTCCCCAAGGAGGCTGTACCTGTCAGCGAAGGCGTGGCGTGAGGACTCCACGATGACGTGGATATACTCTTCGGAGTTGTGTCCCATCGAGGCGAGATCGTAGCCATCAAGTATTCTCATTATCTCGAGTATGGTGACACCGCCACTCGGCGTCGATGTAGTCGCTACCTCATGTCCGCGGTAGCTGATCTTTAGCGGCTGCCCAACTGAGGGCTCGTAGCCGGCGAGGTCCTCCGAGGTCATCACCCCGCCGGCCGCTGTCACGGCCTCCTCGACTGCTTTCGCCACTTGTCCCGAGTAGATAGCGTCGCGCCCCTCCTTAGCTATCCGACCCAAGAGTCGGGCGAGGTCGGGCTGCACGATAAGGGTTCCGGGCGCTGCGGGGAATCCACCCGGGTGCCAGATATCGTCTATGGCGGCACATCTCTGACTCTCCCTAGCGAGGGTCCCGAGGACGAGCGCCTGATCCCAGCCGAGGATAAAACCCTCGGCCGCGAGTTCCCGGGCAGGCTCAACTACATCCCTGAGGGGGAGGGAGCCGTAGATTTCATGTGCTTTTAGGAATCCGGCGCATGTCGCGGGTATGGTCAGAGCCTTCCCTCCAACGCTGTTCGCATTCCCCTCGACATTGAATATCTTCGTGCCCCCAGCTGCGGCCTCCCCCACCACTTTAAACATCTCCGGGCTAGCCGCCCTCGGTGCCCTAGTGTTAAAGTCGATTGAGATTACCCTACCCTCATCGGCGGAGAAGGCGACCATGAAGCCGAGTCCCCCGAGACCCGCGAGATAGGGCTCTAGGACTGTGTTACAAAACCCGACGGCGACTCCGGCGTCAAAGGCGTTGCCGCCTGCCTTGAGTATCTTTAGCCCCGCCTGCGCTGACTGCGGCGTCGAAGCGGTGACCATCCCATTCTCGGCTGTGACCTCGTCCTTCACGAATCGCAGCGAACCCATGCCCATCGGAGAATGAACACCGTAGGGAGGGAAGAAACTTGTCAGCGCCCACCTACTTTCATGTGTCCCAGCCAACGCCCCATAGGTCCCGCTTAAATAAGGAGTTGCTGGACGAGGTGCCTTGACTGCCAATGGAGTCCACCGAGCATAAGCACCTTAAGAGCGTCGCCATCCTCTGGCTCCTCAACCAGGGCTGTTTCCTCACCGACACGGAGGTGCCTCTCAGCCAAGTCGGGCTCCGCCGATACACTGAGCTTGATAATAAGACAGTTGTGGACGCCGTCGGGGTGGGGCTCCGGTTTAACGCGGGGAACGGCAAGGACGAGTCCAGCGAATACTTCGATCCTTCATCCCTCAGCGGCTCTGAGGCGGGGGAGTGCGTTCTCCGAGGCATCGAGGTCAAGGTGACACGCGGCGACTTTCGCGCTGGGTTCGCCTGCAGTGGCTGCAATTACCACTACCTCCTCACCCCCCTCCGCCTTCTCGCCCCTTCAGAGGTTCCCAGGGGTATCGGCCTCATCGAGTACAATAAACACAAGTGGGGTTGCGAACCCGAGGATGCCCACAGCGACCGTCCGTACAGAATCACCGGCCTGCGCGTCCTCAAACACTCGGTCTACCGCGAACTGCCACGCTTCCAGGTCGATGGCGCGATAGCACATCTCGCAAACAGGATACGGCAGCAGACGCTCCAGAGAGCGCTCAAAGTAGCCATGCAGCGAGAGAGGTAGGAGAGGGGATCTCTTATGCGCGAATCTACTGTTGCTTCTCAGCTAACAAGAAGCTAAAATTAGGCACCATTCGCGTCTCAAAGTATGTAAAATATGCATTTATCTCCATTATCAGATAAAAATCGAGGCCTAAACGCTTTTAGATGAAGGGTACAAAAGTTTAGAACTACTCGATGGGGCGTAGCCACTTCCCCTGACCAGGCTTACCAATGACCTGCCCCTCCTCGTAGATCACTGAGCCACGGAGCAAGGTCATCATAGGCGCACCCACGCCCTCGATCCCCTCGTATGGGGTTATCTTCTGGATCGTCTTCAAGTCCTCGCCCCTGATCTTGAATAGCTTATCCATGTCAACTACTATGATGTCGGCGTCCGCTCCTATATTCAGGCCACCTTTCTTCGGGTAGACGCCGTTTATCATCGCGGGATTGGTGCTGAAGACCTCCACTAGGCGCTCAAGCCCGATCTTTCCGTCGTTGACGGCGTTCAACATGAGAGGTAGAGTTGTCTCGATGACGACGCCCCCGCTTGGCGCGTCGAAGATGTTCTTCCACCCCTTCTCCTTCTCCTCCCTAGTGTAAGGCGCGTGGTCGCTCGCGATCACATCGATGAGTCCGTCGTTTAACGCGTCCCAGAGCTTTACCTGGTCTGCCTCTGTCCTGAGCGGTGGGTCGACCTTCGCATAGGGGCCCCTCTCCTTCAAAGTGTCCTCGTTCATCAAGAGGTAGTTCGTAGAGGTCTCACCTGTCGCGTCAACTCCCCTGATCTGCGCCTCCTCGAGGATGTCAACGACGTCCCCTGCGGTTATGTGGCAGATGTGTAAGTGCATCCCCGCTTCCTCCGCGAACATCAAGGCGCGGTTCGCCGCTTCGGCCTCAGCGATGGTTGGGCGGAACTCGCCGTGTGCCATCGGATCGATGCGCCCAAGCTTCTTTGCCTCAGCGGTCCCCCTGTCGACTATTACCTGATTCTCGGCATGTATCAGGCAGGGCAGCCCCAAATCCGCAATTATTTCAAAGTTCTTCCTAAGCTGCCAGTCGTCCGCTGCCAGCTCCTTGAATCGGGCGATCATGAAGC
>CAZIKD010000204.1:0-4391 GCA_964539725.1 uncultured Candidatus Bathyarchaeia archaeon
AGGCGCACACCTAGACGGCTGGGCGGGCGATCCGTACCCTTCGGTGGAAGAGTTATTAAAATTCCAGAAACATGCGTGACCATGCACCTGCGCGCGTGCATATATTTAGTAAATACATATGGAGGTTTCTTATTAACTCCGTTTTTATCCTGAACTAATCCAGTAACCATCAAACGCGCGCGCAAGACAGAGCTACCGCCACCCGTACTCACGGTCAAGCCCAAAGCCATACCATTGAAGATAACTGATAAGCCAGAGGGTGTAATACAGAAGACCCCGACTAGGCACGCGCGCAACAGTCTAAGGAGACTCATAACCAGAGATGTGCCTGAGCACGCCGCAGCCTACTTTCTTGATGAGCTTCACGTCTGCCGTGTAAACCGGCACATCCTCAATTTCCCCCAAGGAAAGATACGCAGAGTCGTAGACCGATATTCCGTACCTCAACGCGTTCTCGACACACCTCTCGGAGAGGTCACCCCTCAGCGGACGCAGATCCAACCCCAACTTGTCGAGGGCGAGAGCCACGGTCCTCAGATCCTCCAGCCCCGAATCGGGGGCGTACCTCAGGGCGTTCAACAACTCGAAAGGCAGAAGCTCGACCGAAGCAATGTCGACGCGCCCCCCGCCGTAATCCCCAGCCATCTGCCTGGCGACTCCGCTATCCTGCTCCTCCACAAACCACTTGAAGGCCACGGAGGCATCCACAGCTACCTTCTCAGGTCTCGCCACTTTCTGATCTCCTCGGTGCCGTCAAACCCCGAGTGGGGGCGCCTGATCGAGTCCATCAGCCGGATTGCCTCACCCACCTCCGCCATGTCCCTCTCGCGCTTACGTTCCTCCATCCGGATCTTCTCTTGGATCGCCGCCCTCACCACCTCACTCCAGTTCACGTGTCGGAGCCGCCGCATTCTTCGGCGAGTCTCATCGTCGACACGGGCTGAAACCACCTCAACCATGCTAACAAATAATACGCATCTTGTAATATAAATAGTGCGCGCGCGTTAATTGAATGATTTTATTTTGTAGTTTCTACTCTTACTCTACCTTGGATGACTCTTTCACTCTTGCTGCAGTCTAGCATCTTTTTAACCATACGCTCTGACCTCTCTCTCCCAAGAGAAGATCCTAATGAGTAGTGTATGCTAAGGCCAAGGAGAGTAGGCAAAATATAGCGATAGTGAGTTGGAGCAGCGTTTACCCACAATGTATTGAATAGAAAGCCTATTATCGACAACAAAACACCCAAGCCCGTTATAAATCCTACCGTGACGGTTAGTAGATCGATGTGAAACGGTCTACCGTTCATGCTCATTATCTTGAACCTTCTGAAGTAGGGTAGCACTATGGATGGGACTATCCCAGCTAAAATAATTAGAAGAAACATGACAGGAATGATGCTGATAGAGTATGATAGAGAATCCACTTCAGAGGGTTTCACAAAGACATCTAGAGAATGCAAAGTAGAGTGCAGCACACAGACCGCGCGCGCCCGCCGAGATGAGAAAGACATGGAAAAGCGCGAGCGCCCATCAGGGAAAAATGGATGATGCAGATTGGGAGCCGCGTGTGCGTGTACTCTACTTTTAAATAATCCGTTTTTCACTTGAAACCGGAGAATAAAGAATTGGTCATCGTCAACGATAAGAATTTAATGAAACTTGGTAAGAAGATCCTTGAGGCTGCAGGGACTTCAGCTAAGGAAGCGGCCTGGGTTTCAAACTGCCTTGTCCTCGCCAACCTGAAGGGGGTCGATTCTCATGGTGTCCAGCAGATACCAGGTTATGTAAAATCAATTCAAGACGGTTCTCTGAATCCAGGAGCCAAGCCATCCCTCATTACGAAGAGATCAGCAACCACTTTCTACGATGGTAACTGGGGTTATGGCTACTCTATCGCTTACGATGTAATGAAGAAGACAATTAAAAAAGCTAAAAAAGCCGGTGTCGCCTTCTCAGGAATTCGGAACATTCACCATATTGGTAGAGTTGGCAAATGGGCCGAGATGGCCCTCGAGGAAAACATGATTGGTGTAGCGAGTCAGCCTGGTGGGATATATATTGCACCTTGGGGGGGAATTGACAAAAAGCTCCACATTGCACCCATCGCTTTCGCGGCTCCCGCTGGGAGATATCCGCCTATTGTCGTTGACATGTCACTTGGCCCTATAGCTGGGGGTAGAACCGCTATTCTGGCTCTCCGGGGAATGAAGGTTCCCATGGACTGGTACATAGACGATGAGGGTAGACCTCACAACGACCCCAAGATATTCAACAGTGGCAAAGGGGCTCAGCTGCCGCTTGGGCAAGCCGGGTTGGGATACAAGGGTATGGCGCTTTCCTTGATGACTAACATCTTGGCAGGGCCATTGTTTGGTCACGTCCTATCTCGAAAGAATGGCGGCATATTCCCTTCGCCGGATGAACCGTTTAAGAGATGTGGGGTCTTTTTAGGCGCAATAGACATCGAGGCCTTCACATCATTAGAAATCTTCAACGCTGGGATGGAGGCTCTCATCGATGACATCAAGTCATCCAGACTGGCCGAGGGTTTTACCGAGATATTGATGCCTGGAGAGCCCGAATGGAGGGAGATGGAGAAGAGAAGGAGAGAGGGTATCTATTTAGATGATGAAGTATACCAGAAAATACTGGATACTGCTAAGGAATTAGGTGTCAACACGTTAAGTTATAGAGGTAAACCTGGAAAAATGGATATTACTCATCCTTCTTATACCCTTAAAGAGAGATACGCGTCAGTTTGAAGTTAAAGAGTCGGCCTGTTTAGCGCTTGGCTATCCTCCAAATGCGTGCGCAGGCAGATCAATGCGAGCCAGTTCCGCATCCTCTTACCCAGAAGTTCTCCTAAACAATGCCCGCGCGCTTTCCGCAACTCTTTTGTAATCAGTGTTAAATTTTAAAACGATGGGGGATAACTGTTTCACCTCCCCGTTCAATTAAAGCACGATCGACCTCCGTAAAAGCGCTCGCGTTAAAAATCGATCCGTTCCCATGTGACCTATTTTAAATGCGTCCAGTGAGTCTAAGGATGCCCCAAAGTACGCCTAATAACCCTACGACTCCTATGCCCAACACAACCTTGGCGACAGTAGTAAACATGCGTATCTCCTTCTCTATGCTGGCCAGGCTCTTATTTGTCTCACTGATGGCTGAGATTGTGAACATCAACTTGTCCTCCACGCTCTTCATGTCCACCGGCTTAACCTTCTCGTCTATGATCCTCAACCTGAATTCGATGCCTTCGATCCAAGTTTTGAAATAATCTTGGACTGCCCTCTCCTCTACCATGGGGGTCTTCGTCTCCGCATCGGGGACACTTAACTCGGCGTAGGGAACCGACATTGTCTCGACGACCGGAGCCGTCATCTCTGCGGCGGAAACAGCCTTAACCTCAGCTGGGAGGGCTGGCTTCACCTCGATGACGGGGGCCTTCACCTTGGGTGCGGGAACCACCGTCTCCACTATTACGGGAACCGTTTTCGCCTCTGGTGAGGGCTTCACCGCCCTAGTAGCCACAACGGGTGCTGCCCTTAATGGAACCTTACGCGCCTCTACCACCTTTTCCCGGGGTTTCCTCTTTCTAGTAGACATGATCTAGATGAACAATATCATATAAATATTTAAAATTTATATATAGAAAACACATCAATTATCACCTAAACACAAATAATATACTTACTTAACAAAGTTATGCGCGCGATCCTCCCACGACTTCAGGTTGTCCTAGCTTATCTCGTCACTCATCTGGCTGAGCACGTTGCTGAGCTGGCCGATGCTCTTGATCTGCTGAATCTGCTGCTTAATCAAGTACAGGACAAGCTGGTTGTACTTGTTGAGCCACTTCACGTTGATGACCGCGTCGAAGGCGATGGTCTGCAATGTCTTCGAGTTAACGTGCGCGCGCGGCTACCCATCAGGGTTCCTGGTGAGCCTACGAGTCTCTACACCAATGGTTCTCGCGTTTGCAGCCATTCTCATATCCTCAGTTAACAGTGTCAGATTCATCCGCTTTGCAGTGTAGAGATAGGAGGCATCATAGAACGTTGCCCTGACCTGTTTGGCGAGTTCAAGCACCTCAACCTCGCTTCCAGAGACATCAACAACCGTTAATATTGAAATCAGCTTGTTGGCTTGCAGCATTAGTTCCCGGGATTCCTCCCAGTTCAGCGTGTGGAGAATGCTACCCTGCTTGTAGATTACGTTTCCCACCTCGTATCTGGCCAAGTCGAGGGTGTAAGCATTTTCGAGGGGCTTCAGGTTCAATGATCTCAGCGCCTCGAAGATTGTGGAGGCGTCGACGAGGCTCAACCCTGGTCACGATCCTCTCTTATTGAGGCAACCACGTCTTCGGAATTGATCTTGCTTAGGACG
>CAZIKD010000205.1:0-4382 GCA_964539725.1 uncultured Candidatus Bathyarchaeia archaeon
AAGGTTAGGACCGTGCTCCGCTACGAGCTGAGGAAGCTCGTAAAGGATCTCGGTCTAACAGCGATCCATGTCACCCACGACCAGGAGGAGGCACTTTCTGTGTCTGATAGGGTAGTAGTTATGAAGGCAGGTAAGATAGTCGAGGTCGGTTCCCCGATGCAGCTCTACTTGAAGCCAAAGGAGATATTTACAGCAAAATTCCTCGGAGAGGCTAACTTCATGATCGGAAAAGTTTCCAATGTTAATGGAAGGCGCTCCCAGTTCGACGTCAGTGGCTTAAATCTAAGCGCAGGAATCAATGGTGAATTCATCCCAATTAATGGTGAAACATGCGTCCTAGCGATCCGCCCTGAGTTCATCGATTTAGCATCTAAGCCAGGAAATGTGAATACTTGGGCTTGCGAGATCGTGAGCGCGAGCTTCGTGGGAGACTCCGTGAGGTATGAGGTTAGAGCCGATAATGGTGCAATCTTGCTGGTGAAGACACCGATCACTGAAGATGAATCGGGTTTTGTCAATGGAGACAAGGCATATGTGACCCTCCCAGAGGGAAGCCTCTTACTATATGGGCTTCCAGAGGAAGGATTGGAGAAAGCTCTATCCCTTGAATAAGTGGAGATGATAATGTGAAACCCCTAGAGAGTTGGTTGAAGACCCGCCGAAAGGTCTTAGCTATTAGCATGGTGCTTGAACACTCGAAAGCCACGGTGATGGCCATCGAGCAACTTGATCGCTGCATCAGTTTCGCCCTCCAAGGAAAGAGGGAGGATCTGGTTCGGAGCTTCGATATCCTTCAGCTTAAGGAGAAGGAGGCGGACCTATTGAAGCGCAAGATAATCGGTGAGCTTGCGAAGGGTGACCTCCCAGTATCCGAGCGTGAGGACCTGATGCGTCTCGCGAGGCAGACAGACGACGTCATCGACTGGATAAACGAGACGGGTCGTATCCTCGTCGAGTTTAACCTCAAGGACATGCCAGACGACGTTAAGAAGATCACGGGCGAGACGAGTCGGGTGATTACCAGCTGTGTCATCAAGCTCGACGACTGCATTGAGAAGCTGACGAATAGGAAATTCCAAGACGCACTCAAGGCCGCGGATGAGGTGGAAAGGCTTGAGGAGCAAATGGATGGGCTTTATCAGATGGCGCGGCGATCCATCTCGGGTCTCAAGACGGGGACCGTGGAGATCGGACAGGCTATCCTTCTCTCTGACTTCATGGACGCCCTCGAGACCATAACCGACCGCTGCGAGGACAGCTGTGACGAGGTCAGAGTAATAGCTGTTACGGCTCCACTCATCTAACTCAGAGGGCTTTTATACCTAGGGGTTTCCGTCGATAGGTCAGGCTCTCTGGGAGGATTCTGCGTTGGGTGAGGTGGACTGGCGCGTCGTCTTACTGGTTGTCACGCTGACCTCCTTTCTCACTCCCTTCGCTTCTAGCAGCTTCAACATAGCCCTCCCGAGCATCAGCAAAGAGTTTAGCCTCGACGCCATCACGATGAGCTGGGCGAGTCTGGCCTATCTTCTCGCCTCGGCCATGTTCCTTGTGCCCTTCGGGCGCCTCGCTGACATCCACGGGAGGCGAAGGGTCTTCCTCTATGGCACAATCTCATTCACAATAGCGTCGATGTTGCTGGGTATCTACCCCTCCGCATCGACGATCATTTGGCTAAGGGCTCTTCAGGGTATCTCATCGGCGATGATCTTCGGGACCGGAATCGCTATCTTGGTCAGTGTTACTCCCCCTAAGGAGAAGGGAGCCATACTGGGTGTAAATGCTGCCTCCGTCTACGTCGGTCTCTCCATCGGTCCGTTTATCGGCGGGTTGCTCACAATAACCTTCGGTTGGAGGAGCATACTCCTAGTCACGGCTGGGATAGGTGCTGTCGCGGTGCTCTTCATAGTCTGGCGCCTTAAGGGGGAGTGGAGTGAAGCCATCGGTGAGAGCTTTGACCTCAGAGGATCCCTCGTCTACAGCCTGATGCTGCTATCGCTGATGTACGGCTTCTCCCTCATCCCGTCGACAAGCAGCCTGATACCTATCCTTCTCGGGCTCGCCGCTGGAGGAGTCTTCGTCTGGGTGGAGGGACGAGCGGAGCACCCTGTCCTGGACATCAACCTCTTCAGGAGCAACCGCGCTTTCACCTACTCCAACCTCGCGGCGCTGATCAACTTCAGCGCAACCTATGCCGTGACCTTCCTGATGAGCCTCTACCTTCAATACATCAAAGGCCTCAGCCCCGAGCAGGCCGGGCTTGTCTTGATTGCTTCCCCCATCGTACAAGCGGTCTTCTCCCCGATAGCGGGGAGGCTGTCCGACCGCATGGAGCCTAGAAAGGTCGCCGCCATAGGCATGGCGATTACGATGTTCGGTCTCGTCCCCTTCGTCTTCCTCAACGAGCAGACAAATGTGTTCATCGTCGTCGCGAGCCTAGTCGCATTAGGCTTCGGGCTCTCGGTCTTTGCTTCCCCGAACACCAACGCGATAATGAGTGCGGTCGAGAAGAGGCTCTACGGCGTCGCCTCGTCTACGCTCGGCACAATGAGGTTGACGGGGCAGATGCTAAGCATGGGCATAACGATGATCATATTCGCCGTCTTCATCGGGAGAGTCGAGATCGTGCCGGAGGTCTACTCCGCTCTGACAGGTAGCATCAACATCGCTTTCATAGTATTCTCCGGGTTCTGCCTCGTGGGCGTGTTGGCCTCACTCGTCGATAGCAGAGAGTCGAATCCTATGCACTCTTGAAAGGTCTTAAATCCGTTCCCGGCACAGATTCTCCGGTGCGTGTGTTTTGAGCAACCCCTGGCTTGAGGTTGATAAGAAGGTAGTTTCGGAGATATACACGTCGTCTGAGCCGATGGATAACCTGAAGATGCTCTGCGACGTCCATGGGAGTAGGTTCCCGGGTACCCCCGGAGATCTCGGCTCGGTCAAGTTCATGGTGGAGAAGCTGAAGAGCTACGGGATCGCGGACGCTCACTACGAGAGCTATAAGATCCCTGGCTGGAAGAGGGGACCTGCGAAGCTCACAATGGTGAGCCCATTCAAGAAGGAGATCGACTGCATAAGCCTCCCCCACAGCATCGCTGGCGAGGTTGAGGCGAAGCTCGTCTGGTTGGGGGACGGCGCCGTCGAGGTCTACGAGAAGAGAATGAAGGAGTGCGACGGCAACATCGTTATGGTTAGCAGCGCGAACCCCCTGGGCATGACGCGGTCGCTTCACAGGTCCGAGAAGTTCACAAGGAGCATCCTCGCGGGGGCGAAGGGCTGGATATTCATGAACCAGTACCCTGCCTATGGGCCGCAGACGGGTGGCATCAGCCCAGTCATCCCCTCCATAAGCGTAAGCTACGAGGACGGCATGTATCTTGTCAGAGCTCTAGAGAGGGAGGGAGAAGTCACCATCAGGATCAAAACTACTGACAAGAACATGGACGTGACGACATACAACGTCATCGCGGACATCCCCGGGACCTCAAAGAGCAAGGAGTACGTTGTCGTGGGGAGCCACTACGACGGGCACGACATCAGCCAGGGGGCTGAGGACCCCGCATCTGGTGCCGTGACCGTGATGGAGATCGCTCGGAACCTCGCCATGGTGAAGCAGAAGCTCAAGAGGCGCGTCCGCTGCATCTGCTTCGGTGCCGAGGAGATCGGTCTCTACGGGAGCTACAACTATACCGCCATGCACGCCAACGAGATGGATGACATTAGGTTCATGCTCAACCTCGACAGCGGCGGCAGCAAGAGTAGAAAGGGGGTCATCCTCCACGACTTTCCGGAGCTCGAGCCCTTCATGGACAAGTGCTCAAAGGAGACGAAGGCGGAGCTACCCTACTATCAACGCGTCGGTCCATATAGTGATCACTGGCCCTTCTACCTCCGCAGCGTCCCCTGCGGGAGCGGCGGCGACCCTGAGACCATACGCACGAGTACGGGGCGAGGCTTCGGCCACAGCAAGTACGATACAGTGGACAAGGTGGATCTGGAGTACCTTCGTCTTGCCGCGGCGAACTATACGAGGCTACTCTTCAGGGTAGCCAACGAGGACAAGTGGGAGGCGAAGAGGAAGACCCAGAAGGAGATTCAGGAGTTCATAAAGAAGCAGGGCTATGACCAGACTGTTCAGCTCGCAGACAAGGTGAAGGCCTACGTGAGGACGTGGCCCGAGATCCACCCCGAGACGCTGGCGTGGCTTGACAGGAAAAGCGACTGGTGACCAGATGCTTGTGGGGGGCATTTAGCCCCCTTCCTTAGGCGTTAACGTGCGCGGAGTTTTTTTACTTAATTGGGATGAGGAAGTTGCCCTCTGTCCCGACGATGAGGGTGTCGATGTTGGGGCTGATCTCCTTCAGCTTCTGCATGTTGTAGTAGGT
>CAZIKD010000206.1:0-4362 GCA_964539725.1 uncultured Candidatus Bathyarchaeia archaeon
GCGAGACCCGCAAGTCCATTGCCAGCGTCTCAGCCCAGATGGAGGAGTCCGTCAGCGGCATCAAGGAGATACAGAGCTTTAGCAAGGAAGATGAGACTAAGAGAGAGTTCCAGAACGTAAACGAGTCGAACCGTATGGCGAACACGGAGGCGGGGCGCGTCATGTCAGCCTTCTTCCCTACCGTCACCTTCTTCACCGCGGTAGGGCAGGCCCTAGTACTATGGTTCGGCGGCGCTGATGTAATACAGCACGTCATCACAGTCGGGACCCTTTTCATCTTCATGAGCTTCATCACCCGCTTCTTCCAACCTATACAGGAGCTAAGTAACATCTGGACGAGCATCCAGTCCGCATTCGCTGCATCGGAGAGAGTGTTCAACATTATCGACACCTCTATAGACATCAAGGACGCACCAGATGCCAAGCCGCTCGGACCTATCAAGGGTGAGATAATCTACGACCATATGACCTTCGGCTATGAGAACGACCACCCGGTCCTAAGAGATATAGAACTCGTGATCGAGTCAAACACTACCGTCGCCTTCGTCGGCCCCACCGGCGTGGGGAAGACGACCATGATTAACCTCCTCTACAGGTTCTACGATCCGACGGAAGGGAGGATACTAGTAGACGGCAACGACCTCAGAAGCGTTAGGATAGAGTCGCTTCGAACCCAGATGGGTATAGTGCTCCAGGACCCGTTCCTCTTCAGCGGAACTATCATGGATAACATACGCTATAGCCGCCCGAAGGCCACGGACGAGGACGTCATCGCCGTGTCAAAGGCGATCGGCGCTCACGACTTCATAATTAGACTCCCGGAGGGTTATCAGACAGACGTCAAAGAGAGAGGTGGTAGGCTTAGTGTAGGACAGCGCCAGCTTGTCTCCCTTGCACGTGCCCTACTCGCCGACCCACGCATCCTAATAATGGACGAGGCCACAAGCAGCATCGACGCGTATACGGAACTCATAATCCAGAAGGCCATGAACAAGATTCTGGAGGGTAGAACCTCGATAGTGATCGCCCACCGCCTCTCCACGGTCCACAACGCCGATAAGATCGTCGTTATAGAGGGCGGGCGAATCGTCGAGATGGGTTCCCATAATGAACTTCTTGAAAAGGGTGGTCTATACAAGAAACTGTACGAGATGCAGTTTAAAACCGGGGTAGAGGAGAGGGCGGAACCTACCTAGTCGAAGAAGCCCGGTAGGAGCAACCACTGAAAAAGCATTTCAGCCTAGACCCCCTTTTTCAATCCATGGAACACAGCAAGCCCCACCCCGCCTTCAAAGTCTGGATGGAGACCGATGACGGCTATGTCTTCGGACCAGGCGTCTACAGTCTTCTAAAAAGAATCATGGGAGTCGGGACACTTAAGGAGGCAGCCATAGAACTTGGAATGAGTTACAGGTATGCTTGGGGTCTCATTAAGAAGGCGGAGGAGAAGCTTGGCGAGCCCCTCCTCTCAGCACACAAGGGAGGCAGATCAGGTGGAGGCGGAGCCGAGCTCACGGAGCGCGGGAAGCAATTCCTCGTCGAGTTCCAGAAATTACGCGAACAAATAATACGTGTGACAGAGGCAACCCCGCAACATTTTACAAATGGAGTCGTGAAAGAAATCAAGCTTTACCCGGATCGAACTGAAGTCCTCATTAGAATCGATACTGGTGATAAAAAGCGATTGAAAAAGGGTGAAAAAGTTAGCATCTATAAGATGTGATTACTACCAGATCAAGGATATGTTCGCTTACTATTCTTAAGAATCTCAATATATTGACTATATTTTGTCTTAATCTCGCGTCCGTCACCCGTTATGTTGTAGAAGCAGCGACCGTCAACAGCTGGATCATCCCTAGATAGATAGTTAAGAGCACAGAGATCATTGAGGTGATGATACACATTCCCGATGTCTTTGTCATCGAGGTACATGTGGAAACTTTCCTTCATCGTCCTCCATATGTCATATCCATAGGACTCATGCCCATCGTCACCTTTGGCACAAATTATTGCTAAAATTTTCATCTTGGTGGCGCCGCAGGAGCCCTGTGGTTTAGGCATTGTTTTCCTCGATACACTTATATAAGACCCTCCTATATATAATTTACGTATATGTAAAATACACTCCTCAGGATTGATCATGGTGGGGAGAAGAGGCGAGAAAGATGAAGATGGAAAACGACGTAAAAAGTTGCTCGAAGTGCGGGGGAACGAGTATCATAAGCGACCCCGAAAACGGTGAGCGTGTATGCAGCTCTTGTGGTCTTGTATTAGAGGAAACACCTATCGACATGGGTCCTGAATGGAGGGCCTTCACAATAGCCGAGACGAATAGCAGGAGCAGGACAGGACAAGGAACTTCACTGACTCTTTACGACAAAGGATTATCAACTGTCTTTAAGGGGGACCGCGATGCCTCAGGAAAGAAATTAAACACTGAGGCACGCCTAAAGATGGATCGTCTAAGGCGCTATGACAACAGGAGCAAATTTGACGAGACTTGGCGCAGGAATCTCAGCATAGCGATGGCCGAGTTGGACAGAATGTCTGTTCTCCTCCACCTACCAAGTAACGTCAAGGAACAGGCTGCGCACATCTATAGAAAGGCCCTAAAGGCCGACCTCATTAGGGGGAGGAGCATAGACGCTTTTATCGCGGCGTCAATATACGCAGCTTGCCGAGCAGCAGAGGTACCTCGACCGATAAAAAAGGTCTCAGAGTTGAGTACGAGGGATCACTCGGAGGTCGCCAGAACCTATCGCCTCCTTATCCGAGAGCTAAAGCTTAGGATGCCTGTAGACGAACCGATGAAGTTCGTCGCGAGCATTGCCGCGAAACTTAAACTGAGAAGAGACACTGAGGAGAAGGCCATCAACATACTAAGATTAGCAAAGATTAAGCAGGGTCTCTCCGGAAAGGATCCGCGTGGACTGGCGGCTGCGGCGCTCTATATGGCATGTCTCAAGAACGATGACAAACGCATACAAAAAGCAGTAGCCTTGGCAGCTGGTACCACAGAGGTTACCCTAAGGAATAGGCTTAGAGGATTAGAGTTGTCTATCACCCCTTTACGCGAAATAACTACAGTTTCGGAGATATCATTTGCACCGGCAATATCTCAATGAATTAACCTAACATTCAGTAGACTAACCTTTAATAAACCTACAACATTCCTTCAGTTTCGATATTCAGAATGTCCGAGGAGAAGATATCTGGGAAGAAGGTCACAATCGAGGAAGCTTTCCGGAGGATTAGACCCCTCTTTATTATATTGATGATGTTCCCTCTCTTCGGACTCATTGCCGTGATGATCCTCCTTTACATCCTCCAGGTGAAAAATCTCCTTCTAATGGAGGGACTGGTTGTCTTTGCCATGATCATCTATATTGTGACGACGTATCTAGTAGCACGTAAGATGGGTCAGATGGGGGAGAAAGCGAACTCGATTGAATTCGATAAGAAAGAATAGCCGGTTCCCTAGAACGTAGAACATATATGTGCCCTAAAGTTTTTAATGAGAAGAACTGCATTTAGGTGAGTCGTCTTGATGAAAAAAAGTCACGATTATCACTTTCCCCAAGTATGAGAGCTTGGTTCTCGACTCACTCGGCGCGCGCGCCAACTCAAGGAGGTCACAGGCCCCGACTACGACGAGTATCGGAAGGAAGCCACTGGACCTGATTATAAGGCACTTTTCAGTGAGGTAGAATCCCGCTACAAGGAACTCCAGAGACTCATCCGCTTCCAAATTGACCGAACAACACCGACTCTCGACGTGCTCCGAGACCATGCAAGGAACCCCGAGAGTAAAACTAAGGCTACCTTGCAACAACTCGAAAAAATACTGGCTCAACTGAAGGGTGTGAAAGAGACCCAATCCAGCGAGGCGGAGAGGATCTCGAAGGAACTGGACGAGAAAGTTGGCAAAGGGAGTGCTATCTATCACGAGAAGAAGCGTAGCTTGCTCGAGCAGAAAGCCCGCTGGATTGTGAAGATCGAGCTCCTGAAAGCGCTAGGCACCGACGAAATAAGGAGCAGCCTTGGGCATGGCGTAATAAACACCGAGTTCCTGAAGCGACTGGAGCAGCACTTGGCGAAGCAATCTGAGGTTAAGATCAAGGTGACCACAATCTCTTTTACCGAAAGCTTCGTGCTAGTTACAGGACCGCAGGAACTGGAGAGGTGGGTCCACGATCTCTTCTTAGTCTTCGAGGTAGCAGATATATCCCCCATCCTCGGCGGCGATGCAAAAACCATCCTCGATCCCAAAAAGCGTGGCGCGCGCGGCGGGTCGCTGATGACATTTATCGAGGGGCTCGCAAACCTCTTCAGCTTCCTGCGTATCGCCGCATTCGCTCTAGC
>CAZIKD010000207.1:0-4293 GCA_964539725.1 uncultured Candidatus Bathyarchaeia archaeon
TCGCCCACAGCGACCACGACATAGCTAACCAAGTCAGCATGGAGACCTTCGGCGCCCAACCCTTCCCAAGGATCAGCCAAATCATCGATCTCGCGGGGATGACCCTCCACCAATCACCAGAGTTCAAGTTCCTCTACACGAAGCTGATCAGGGAGAGGAACTTGGTTGAGGACGGGTTCTACCAAGCCAACGAACTAATCAAGACGACACTAGAGAAGCTCTAGCCTCGGTGTTAACAATGCCTGGGTTCCCTCCCCCCTTCAGAGTCGGCCTCATTATAACCGAGCAGTGTGACGCGGGCTGCGCCCACTGCTGGTTCGACTGTGGCCCCACACGGGGAGCGACCATGTCCCGGTACGACGCCAAGGCCCATGTGGACAAGATCTCGAGGATTCCGTCGATTGAGTGGATAAGCCTGACAGGGGGAGAGCCGATGCTCCACGCAAACTTGGTGGAGGACATCGTCGTCTACGCCTCGGGGCAGGGCATCAAGACGGAGTTAGTAACAAACTGCTCTTGGGCGGCGACGCCAGAGAATGCCTTGGGCGTGCTTAGGAGGCTGAGTGACGCGGGGCTCGCCGTCCTGAACATAAGCGTGGACGACTTCCACCAAGCCAAAATCCCTTTCGAGAGGATCAAGATCAGCTACGAGGCGGCGAAAAGGCTCGGCATCAGGATCATTGTGATGACCGTGTTGAGCAAGTCAAGCAAACTCCGATTGGCAGAAGTCTCACGGCTCCTCGGAGACGAGATACCCCCTCCAAGAGGAGCGGTCCCTGGGGAACACGCCGCGATGGGCATCGAGTCGGGATTCACTCCAGTTGGTCGAGGTGCCTCAATCCCTAGAAGCGAGTGGTACATCGACGGATCGCCTCTAACGGGGGGATGCGGGGCCGTACTTAGGGACCTGGGGATCAGGCCAAGTGGCGAGGTCCTCCCCTGCTGCTCGGCTTCCGCGACGCTCACAAGATTTGGACTCGGGAACCTGTACAACTGGGACCTCGGGGAGATGCTCGCGGACGCCTGGGGGAGGGACGTCTTTAGGATCCTTAGCGAGAAGGGTCCCATCGGGCTATTGGAGACTCATCCCGAGGGCGTCTATGTCAACAAGTGTCACCTATGCTACGAAACGCTTATGGAGCTTCAGTAACTATTCCTCTCTCGAAGGAACCCCACCTTCCCCAAGTATGAACCGTCGAGGAGGTAAACCTCGAAGTCCTCCGTATTTATCGCGTTCCTCCTGAGCATAGGGCCGAGAAGGCTCTGGGGAGCCTCACCATTCACAGGCAGGCCTCCGAGCAGGTCGTTAAAAGTCGGCATCAGGATCATCTCCGGCTTTCCAATCTCTACATTGTAATGGTCGTCGAAGGCAGTGATGGGGTCCCCCTCGTACTTGACGTCATCCTGCTCGAGGAAGGCCTTCGAAAGCTTGGCCGGCTCCGCAATGCCCTTAACCCAGGCGCGTTGCGTCATCCTGATCCCGAGTGGAGTCCTCAGCAGGACCGTGGGGTGGTTGTGTCCCGCGATTAGGCAGTTTGCTTCGAGGGCTCTGGCCTTCGGCCAAGCATGGCCGTGGAAGATGGCGACCTTAAAGTTGTCGCCGAGAACGATGCCCTTACTGCTGTGGATTTCGACGTCTTTCGTGGTGAGGTCCTGGATGTTGCCGTCATGGTTACCACGTGTGACGTCGATATGTGGAACCTCCCTCAGGAGAACCTCGAATAGGGTGGGTAACTCTCTCTTTTCCTGGAAGCTGGTTACCGGTACTCCGTGCTTCACGTCCCCCGCGATTACAAGTCGATCGGGTTTGTGCTCCCTGCATAAAGCGAGGAGTTCGCCCTGTATCCTCTCAGTCTGATAGGGGATGTTGACCCCCGCCTTGCTCAGCTCATATTCGAGCCCAATATGTAGATCTGCCACAATGAGTACCCTTTCTCCGATGTCTGCCAGCAGTGCGGGCCAAGGCGTGAGAATGCGGATCAAAGGCTCCCTGAAACCCCCTCAACCGCCGGATTTAAACCGGTTCCTATCCGCAACTGTGAAAAAAGGGTCGGGTATAGTCTACAATGGATCTCAATGGTGGTCGAGGAGCGACTCATCCTAGAGAGGGTTCTCGACGAGGTGCGCAGCGAGAGGCAGCTCAGCCGCTCGAACTGGGAGAGGCTCCGGGGCACCTTCGGCTACCGATTCGATAGGGCTTGGAGACTCGTTCAGGAGAGGAGGGTGAAGCGGTACACTTTCAACCCCTCGGGGAGGGTCGTATGGGTGGTCGTGGGGCAGGGTGGCGAGTATCAGGTCTACCCAAACGCCCGGTACTGCGGGTGCGACGACTTCTACTTTCGCGTCGTGGATGAGGAGGCTGGGCTCTGCTACCACCTCCTCGGACAGAGGCTCGCCGACATCCTTGGGAGCTACGACGCCGTGGAGGAGGAGGACGAGGCTTATGCGGTCCTAAGCGGTGAGTGGCGCACCCAGATAAGGGCAGAGGAAGACTAAGCCTATATACCATCGGCCGAGTTTTATTGGAGATATGGACAACACAGCTTTTTACACGCTGCTTAACAACCTCTCATGGATCCTCGCTATAGTTACAGCAGGCCTCGGCTTCCTCTATGTCTTCGTTAAGCCCGAGAAGAAACAGTAAGCGTACTCGTTTTATAGCTCCGGTCCTCATGGTAGGGCGTTACAACTATGTCATCCACCGAGGACGTCATTAAGCGAATCTTGGCCGTGAAGCCGAACCTCACGAGAGAGGCTGTCGAGCGCCTTATTCAGGAGGAGAAGGCGAAGGCGGCGGGGTTGCTAACGGATGAGGCTGCTGCTCACTTAGTGGCTTCGAACCTCGGCATGGACGGTGCGGGTGAACGTATAGAAGCGAAGCTCAAGATAGGGGCCTTAACCTCGGGTCTGAACGACGTCAGTCTCACAGGGAGGGTGATACAGGTCTTCCCGCCGAGGACTTTCCCGCGTGCCGACGGGCGACAGGGCAAGGTCCTCAAGATGCTCATCGGGGACGCCACAGGGATAGTCGCAGTCGTCTTTTGGGACGATAAAGCCGACCACATAATCGCGAGTAAAGTGTCACGTGGCAAGATTATCAGAGTGCTCCACGGATACAGCCGAGAAAGGCAGGGCACCGGGGAGGTCGAGGTCAATGTCGGTAACCGCGGAAGCGTCTACATGGAGCCACTCGATGCCGTCGACGCTGAGTTCCCTAAGATGGACTCATTCTTTAAAACTCCGGGTCAGGTCAGCGCGACCGGCATAGTTAACTTAGAGGGTGTAATCATGGGCAGGTCCCCTCCCTCAACTTTTACTAGGAAGGATAGTACTGAAGGCAAGGTTGTCCGCCTCACCCTCGAGGAGGGCGGCAGACAGATCACAGCTGTCCTATGGGATGAAAAAGTCGACGAGGCCGCTAAGTTCGGCGATGGTACGAGAGTTCGCATAATTGGCGCCAACTCGAAGGTCCGCCAGGGTGGCGGCTTCGAGGTCCACCTCAACAGGACCAGTGAAGTCGAGATTCTGGAAGAGGGCGTCCTCCCACTCGAACCCCTGAGCCATTGGACGAAGATCGGGGAGCTAAAAGACGGTATGCGCGGAGTCAGCACCGCCGGTAAGGTCATCAGCATAGGAGAGCCACGTGAGTTCACCCGGAAGGACGGGACGAAGGGACGCGTCGCCTCAGTCGTCCTCGAGGACGAGACAGGAATCGTCAGGCTCAGTCTTTGGGACGACGACGTCAACGCCCTTAATGATATGCCAATCGGAGCAGTAGTCGCCGTCGAGAACGGCTACACACGAGCCGGCTATGGCAATACAATAGACCTCAACGTTGGTCGCCTCGGCACCATGAAGATCAACCCCTCCGACGTCCACGTCGAGACCCTCGACTCTGCCGACAGCGTCACCCAGATTAGTGACCTCAAAGAGGGGCAAAATAATATCACCGTCGAGGGGCAGCTCCTCGACGATCCCATAAGCAGGGAGGTAAACACGATACGAGGCCCTACTAACGTGGTGAGCTTCCGCGTCGACGACGGCACAGGGGAGGCTCGAGTAAGCCTCTGGAGGGAGCACGGAAAGGCAGTCGAGGGCCTCACCGCTGGGGCCCGCGTAAGGCTCGAGAACTGTAACATCCGAGAGCCCTTCGACGGACTCATACAGGTGACCAGCACTCAGTTCACCCGTGTCACAGTTGTCAAAAAATAGTTGAAAAAATTTAATCTATGATAGCGCGAGATAGCCTAGCTACTTCCGAGTCTTCTCCAGAGCGCCTATGGTCTCGTCGAG
>CAZIKD010000208.1:0-4285 GCA_964539725.1 uncultured Candidatus Bathyarchaeia archaeon
TGTCGATGCGTAGATTGGCGTCAGGCCGCTGCGTTGACCGCCCGTGTTCATGTAAGCCTCGTTGTCGGCGCATATCCAGAGGACATTCTCGTTACGCTCAGCCGCTGCGCTCATGGCCTGAAGTCCGATGTCAGCGGTTCCCCCATCTCCGTAGAAGCCGACGACGGTCATATCCTTCCCAACCGCCTCGAGTCCGTTTGCTATGCCCGAGATTAGGGCGCCCCCACCCTCGAATACCGTTCCCTTCCAGTAGAGGGGGATGCTCCCCTGGAGCGCAATCCAGATGCAACCGGGAACACTCGTATAAACGGTGTTTTTCCCCAGCACCTTGAAAGTGATTCTAGCTAGGGTGGCGTGGCCGCATCCCTGGCAGCTACTATTACCGAGGGCCATTATCTCCTCGCCCTCGACTCTCTGGAACGGTGTTGGTTTGCTCATTCTAGGCACCTCCGACCCACTCAACGGCGGTGGGAACCGGCTCCCTTACTGACTTGAGCGTCTTCTCCGCTATCTTCCTAATCATTTGCGGAGTGACCTCGTCTCCAGCCATGCCTGTGTGGAAACCAATTACCTTTGGCCTCTCAGTCACGTCATAGATGGCGCTCCGGGTCTCGTTGAGGACGTTACCGCCGCCCCCCAAACTGACATTCCGATCAATGATTCCGATAGCATGGTACTTCTCGGCGAGCCCCCTAATTTCGTCGACTGGGAAGGGGCGGTAGCACTTGAGCTTGACGAGGCCGACCTTTTTCCCATCGGCGCGTAGGTCATCTACGACGACACGAGCGGTGGAGGCAATTGTACCCATTGCGATGATCACCGCTTCGGCGCCTTCGCAGTTGTGCTCCTCGATGAGTCCGTTACCGTAGCCACGCCCGAAGGTTTTCTCGAAGCCCGCGTTAACCTCTCTGATGACGCCGAGGCTGCTCCTGAATTTCGTATCATGCTCCAGCCAAGCCTTCTGACTACCATACATGCGACCCTGCCTCTTCTTCCATTCCTGAACGGGGAGGTGTATGTCCGGCGCCCAAGGCGCATTAAGTGGCGGGAGCCACTCGTCGACCTTCTCCTGATCAGGGACTTCAACGGGCTCCGCGGTGTAGCTGAGGATATAGCCATCGATGCCAAAGACTGTTGGTGTGGAGAGGCGAGGGTCCTCAGCTATCTTATAGCTCATCAGCGCCGTATCGAGGGCTTCCTGGTTGTCCTCGCAATAGAGTTGAATCCAGCCATTGTCCCTCTGCGCCATGAGGTCGGTGTGGTCCGGCTGCATGCTCTTGTTACTCCTATGAACAACCGCCATGACGACGGGTAGGTCAGCGCCCTCCATCATCGGATGGTGCATGAAGAAGAGACCCGGACCCGAGGTCGCCGTGAAGACGCGGGCTCCGGCGAAGCTCGCCCCCTGCACCGCTACCATGGCACTCAGCTCCGACTCGACCTCAATGAAGCGCGCCTTCATCTCGCCGTTGGCGATGAACTCGGCGAGATACTGGACTATTGTTGTCTGAGGCGTGATGGGATACGCTGATATCACCTGAACCCTCGCTAGTTTCGCGCCGTAGGCGACGGCTTTGTTCCCGACCATAAGCTCAGTGTGCGGCAAATCTTAGTCCTCCTTCTTCTCGCTCTCCATCACCATGGTGATAGCCTTCGTCGGGCATTCCTCGGCACAGATGCCACAGCCTTTGCAATAGATGTAGTCGATGGTGCTCTTCTTTTCCACCATGTTGATACTGTGCTCGGGACAGAAGGTCCAACATATCTGGCAGCCAGTGCACCTAACGGAATCGACGACCGGGCGGAAGGTGCGCCAGTCTGCGCGGCTATTAGCTGGGGGCAATGCGACCTTCTTTATTTCCTTGACGACCCTGTTCTTCCCTACGAGGGTGGAGTTGTAAGCCTTCTCGACGGCCTTGATGTTTGTGTCTGCCATTCGGCCCGACATCTCCGTCTTGACAGCCTCGATGAGGGACTCTAGTTTGACCTCGCCTGTTCCCCTAACGAATGCACCGAGTATCGCTGTATTCGTGATAGGACGACCGATCGTCTCTAGTGCCACCTTAGTTGCATCAACGGTGGCGATCTTATACTCGGAGGTGAACTCTATCTCCCCCGGGAGCGCGGCACTGTTGATAATGATTGTACCACCGGGCTTCAACCCCTCGGTAATATTCACCGTATTCCTGAGTAAGGGATCTAGGACAACGACATAGTCGGGCTCATGTACCAGGCTCCGTATCATCCTGCTCTTCTCACCAATGCGGACAAAAGCGGTGACTGGGGCTCCTCGCCTCTCCGTCCCATACATGGGAATGGATTGGCTATGATGCCCCTCCAAGAAGGCTGCTATGGCAAGGACCCTGGAGGCGGTTACGGCTCCCTGACCTCCCCTGCCGTGGAAACGGATCTCGATCAAGAGTATCTCAGGAAAAGTAGATAGGTTGGTTAAGAGAGTTTGCATCAATCTTAATCGATATTAACCTATCGGGCTTGGAAGGGTACGTAGCGCCTGTAATGACTCAGCACCCTGGCTAGAGTCTGGTCTAATGTCACCTTCTTCTCCTCCTCCACCTCGATGATCTCCTTGATCGACTCGAGCGCCCTGAAGTTATGTTCCGATATCTGACCTTTCCTCATCGTTGGTCGTGGTTGGGTCGAAGCGTCCGCTTATAACGCCGACTCAGGTTGCATGATTTCCTAAACGGAGGATTTTTGGTACTCACAACATGTGAGTAGGCGCTGTGATTTAGCTTTAAAAGCGGTGATGCACCCCGCTCATATCAGTGAAAAGGTGTGAGGTTCGAGACGTTCGTCAGAGACGTTAGGAAGGCCCTTGAAACGGTTGATGGTGACCTCCTCGTGGAAAACGGGACAGTCGATGCCCCTAAGGATGGACTTCGGGTCTCGGGGTTGACGACGTGCAGAGGCGACTGTCGCTTCGTCGGTGACGTCTTCACTTCGGAGTTAGAGGCTCACGGTGGTGAGGTCCTCTTCGAGGGGAGCCTCACAGCGGACAGGCTCGTGAAGGTGCGTGGCCCCCTCGAGGTCAGGGGCGATTTGAAGGCGGACCGCGTCGAAGTCCGCAAGAACGCGGACATAAGCGGCGGCCTCAACACCCATGAGGTCAGCGTAGGCGGCTCACTCACTGTCGAAGGGGTCGCGAAGGCGCACAGGGCAGATGTCGGTGGCTCGCTCCGCTGTGGCTCTGATGCCGAGCTCAACAGGATCGATGTCGGGGGCTCATTAGAGGTCAGGGGTGCGATCCGTAGCGAGAGGATCGACGTAGGTGGAAGATTCGTTGGCCTTGGAAGGGTCGTCTCCGACGATGTCGATGTCGGCGGCTCCTTTGAGGCGGGGGAGGTCGAAGTCGGAAAACTCGACGTCGGAGGCACCGTCACAATCGGTGGGGGTAATGTAGGGAGGAAGGTCGACGTCGGCGGTACCTTCCGGGCCACCGGCCCAATCAAGTTCAGCGTCATAGACGTCGGCGGCGTCGCCTCCCTTGCCGGCGGAGTAGGTGAGGACATCGAAGTTGGTGGTAAACTCGACAGCGATGGGAGCCTAATGTTCAACAAGCTTAGAGTCGGCGGCGTGGTCAAGATCAAAGGCGACGCCATCGGACGAAGCGTCCGCGTCGGTGGACAATTCTACGCCACCGGCAGGGTCAGACTCGAGGAAGAGTTCAGGGTTGGAGGCACCGCGGAGATCGGTGGCCCGATCGAGGCGGAGTCCATCACCATCGGCGGGGCCGTCAAGGCGGAGTCGGTGGTCGCCCAGCGGAGCATCGAGACACACAAGATCAGGACGGTGAAAGGCGCCAAGGCAGACCGGATCGAAATAGATCGCAGGGGCGAGGCCATTGGTCCACTCGTCGGGCGAGAGGTCGTGCTCCAGCGAGGCGCTTCTGTTGAGGACGTTTGGGGGGATCGCGTCGTACTTCTCAATGGGGCGCGTGCGAGGAAAATCTACGCGGGCGTCCTCGAGGCGGAGGAGGGGAGCGATGTTACGGAGAGCATCCTCTTCACCGGTGAGTTGCACGCGGAGCGTGGCTGCCACTTTACCGCACAGCCTGCGAAGGCTGAAAAGCTCCCCGAGAGACCAATTTAGCGGGGGCGGCGTGGTTGGAGCGGCGGACACGGTATGATATCTACGCCAACATCCTTGAGGTGATAATAGCGCGTGGCGTCATGGGGGTCACCAGAATAAGCTACGGCGCCAACCTCCCAGTCGACCGCGCCAAGGAGGCGCTGGAGTTCCTCTCGGAGCGAGGGATGGTGAAGGA
>CAZIKD010000209.1:0-4257 GCA_964539725.1 uncultured Candidatus Bathyarchaeia archaeon
ACAACCCGATGGTCAAGACCACGGTATCATTGATAAAAGCCGATATAGGAAGTGTCGCCGGACACTCCGTCGTCGCTCAACCCCTCTTCGAGATAGCGAAGAGGAGGCTAAAGGAGGCCCAGAAGTCAGGTCTGATCAATAGCTTCTACGTCTTCAACGCGGGAGACGATCTAGAGCTGCTGATGACACACTTCAAGGGTGAGAACCACTCGGAGATACACAAGCTCGCGTGGGACACCTTCCTCGCCTGCACTAAGAAGGCGAAGGAGCTTAAACTCTATGGGGCAGGGCAGGACCTGCTGAGTGACGCGTTCAGCGGTAACGTTAAAGGGCTCGGCCCCGGCGTCGCAGAGATGGAGTTCGAGGAGCGCGGCAGCGACCCCGTCGTCGTCTTTGCCGCCGATAAAACGGAGCCATCCGCCTTCAACTACCTCCTCTACAGGATCTTCGCCGACCCTTCAAACACGGCGGGGCTGGTTATCGACCCAAAGATGACGGGCGGGTTCAAATTCGAGGTCTTAGACGCCTACGAGGACAAGAGCGTCATCCTTGAGTCCCCGAAGGAACTTTACCAACTCATCGCCCTCATAGGCGCCACGAGTCGCTACATGGTCAGCAAGATATGGCGCACCAGCGACAACGAGATAGTCTCCGTGAGCAGCACGACGAAGCTCAGTCTAATCGCAGGCACCTACGTAGGAAAAGACGACCCTGTCTGCCTCGTACGCGGCCAGAGCGGATTCCCAAGCGTCGGCGAGATCATCGCCCCCTTCCAGCACACATACCTCGTCGCCGGCTGGATGCGCGGGAGTCACTGGGGCCCCTTCATGCCGGTGGGGCTAAAGAACAGTAAGTGCACCGTCTTCGACGGCCCCCCAAGGATAGTGTGCCTCGGCGTCCAGATAGCGAATGGCAAGCTCTCCGCGGACGACGATGGCAACCCCCTAATAGTCGACTTCTTCGAGGACGTCGCTTTCGACGGCGCCCGACAAGAGGCGATTCAGATGAGCCAATTCCTTCGAAGAATGGGCGAGTTCGAGCCCGCCCGCTTAGGACCAGAGGCAATGGAGTACACAACCCTCCCCCAGGTCCTCAAGACACTCGAGCCACGATTCAAGAAGAATAAGTGAGCCAAGGGGTTCGGCTTTTTTTCTAGAAACTCGACATGACCTTGTCAGAGAAGACTGGCATATCAGCCATGTCGGTGAAACTGAGGGTAATGAGCCCTATCCCCCTCTCGACGTACTCGGAAATCTGCGCTGCGACCCTCTCGGGAGTGCCGAAGCCGGGGCCAATTCTTTGGCGGAGCGCCTCGGGTGGTTGTGCACGCATAGCGGCCACCTTATTTAGCTTCTCCTCCGCCTTGGCCTCCGTGTCCCCAAGGAGGATGCTGAACCCCGTCGCTTTCCTTATCGATTCGTAGTCCCTCCCGACTTTTTCGCAGTGCCCACGGAGCGCTTTGATCTTCGCCTCGAGAGTCTTCAGGTCCCCAGTGAAGAAGTGACTTATGTGAGCGTGCCTTGCAGCGAGTTGTAGGGTGACCTTCTCTCCTCCACCCCCAACCATTATGGGGATAGTGTTCTGTACGGGTCGGGGCTTGTTTAGGACGTTTTCCACGTTGTAGAGCCTCCCCTTATAGGTGAAGTGCTCGTTGGCGAACATTCCCTTGCAGATCTCAATGGTCTCGCGTAGGCCTCGGAGTCTTTCCGCAGCTGGAGGGAACCTACCCATAAAGCTGTTAAACTCTTCCTCGTGCCAGCCGGCGCCGATACCGAAGATGAGCCGCCCCCCAGAGATGATGTCGACGCTTGTCGCTATCTTTGCGAGCACCGTAGGTTGCCGGTAACCGTAGCAGCCCACCAGGGGGCCGAGCTTGATCCTCTTTGTCACCGCGGCGAGGCTCGACAGCAGCGTCCAGCATTCGAGGGGATGGTTCTCCAGCCCCTTTGGGTTCCACATGTTCATGAAGTGGTCCGTCGTCGTGAATAGGTCGAAACCGTTAGCTTCGACACCGAGGCAAGCCTCCCTCATATAGTGCCAATCCCTTCCCTCTGAGGGAAGGTGAACCCCAAACCAGACTTCTTTCGCCATATGAATCAGGATATGGAAGGGAACCATCGAATTAATACGTTGCCAACCACTGTCAATAGAAAGCAAGCGAGCCGCGCGCGCTATCGCCGGTTCAGTTTTAAACGGCCTCCTGCTAATCGTGGCAAATATCTCAGTACAAAGAAATTCCACCCCGACTCAACTCTCGCGCGTGCGACGTGCATGAATATATCTTTAAACACCCCCGAGTAATGCACCGTGACCTCAAGGATGGGCGAGTACCAAGAAGCCGTTGATTGGTTGTTCCAAGTACGTAGATTCGGGCCTGATCGGACCCTCGACCCAATCATCTGCCTATCCGAGTTGCTAGGTAACCCCCAGAATCGATTCAAGGCGATCCATATTACCGGCACAAACGGGAAGGGTAGCACCTCCGCGATGATCGCGAGTATCCTGAGTACCGCGGGCTACAGCGTCGGCCTCTTTACCAGCCCCCACCTCGAGCGTTTCACGGAGCGTATAGTAGTCAACGGTGAGGAGATATCAGAGAAGGACGTCGTGAGGCTCACCAAGCTCATCCGCCCCCTCGTCGAGAGGCTCGAGAAGGAGCCCCAGAGAGTCCACCCCCTATTCTTCGACATAGTTACCGCAATTGCCTTCCAGTACTTCGCCGAGAGGGTGGTAGACTTCGCCGTCCTAGAGGTCGGTATGGGAGGACGACTAGACGCCACAAACATAGTAAACCCCCTCGTCTCAGTCATAACAAACATCAGCCTCGAGCACACCCAGGTCCTAGGCAACACCATCCTGAAGATCGCCTACGAGAAAGCGGGAATAATCAAACCCTGCAGTGTACTAGTTACCGCGACTCAAGACGACTCCGTCTACGCCCTATTCGAGGAGACATGTAAGCGACTAAAAACTGAGATCCACCGAGTCGGGGATGACATATCATTCCGCAGCCTTGGGGGGGACCTACACGGGCAGAGCTTCGAGGTAGACGGTCTGAAGGGAAGCTACACCCTCTACACCCCCCTCCTCGGAGGTTACCAGCTCTACAACGCCGCTACCGCAGTCGGGGCGGTCGAGACATTGAGCCGCAATTACATCGAGATAACAGGAACCGCCATCGCCCGTGGACTCGCCGACATCCGCTGGCCCGGTAGACTCGAAGTTATGCAGGAGCACCCCCTCGTCGTTCTCGACTCCGCAAAAGATGCGGAGGCGATGAGAGCCCTCGCTCAGGCGATCATGGATATTCCCCACGAGAAGCTCATTGCCGTGGTTAGCATCAGTGGAGATAAAAACATCCCGGATATGATTCGTAATCTCTCACCGGTCGTCGATCGCTTCATCGTGACAAGCCACACGGTCATGGGGAGAGCAGCGGAGCGCGAGAGAATAGGGAAGGAGGCTAAGAGGATAGGTAAGCCTTGGGACTCGATTGAGCACGTATACGACGCAGTCGATAAAGCGATTAGTTGCGCTGGGATAGACGACATGGTTCTAGTGACTGGGTCGGTTTTCGCTGTCGGCGAAGCCCGGAGAAGATGGATTAAACCTATCAGGATCTAGAGGTTTTGTGAACTATCCACCACGCACGCGAATCGATATGCATGTGTAGACTCTTCGAAGCGTTCTTATCACATGCTTAAGGTTCTCAGATCAGTGGTTTCATGGCGAATATCTGGATTGCCCGCGATTACGCCGCCTGCAGCGGATGCAAGCGGTGCGAGATAGCGTGCAGCATGAAGCACGAGGGTTGGATATGGCCCGAGGCTTCTAGGATAAGAATCTTCATGCCGTTCCCCGGTGTCGAGGTCCCGCACCTATGTGCTCAGTGCATGGACTACCCCTGTGTGGGGAGCTGTCCGACGAAGGCGCTGTCGACCGACCCCAACACTAAGGCGGTCCTCGTTGACAGAGAGAAGTGTACAAGCTGCGGAACATGCGTCCGAGCGTGCCCCGGAAACGTTCCGATTATGCATCCTAATGATAACAAAGCCACCATATGCAACCTCTGCAACGGAGACCCAGAATGCGTCAAAGTATGCACGGAGGCCGGTTACAATGCCCTTACCCTCGTGGAGGAGGGACCGAGTATCCACAGGAAGCTCTTCAGCCGCCACCCAGTTGAGGTAGCGAAGGAACTAGCCGTATACTTCTTCGGCGAGAAGGGCGAGGAGGTAATCTAAGATGCCGAACGGA
>CAZIKD010000210.1:0-4250 GCA_964539725.1 uncultured Candidatus Bathyarchaeia archaeon
AAGTTAATAAAATGGGGTTCCAAGGCTCAAGTGGTATATTTGTCGTTGAAAGTTGGGCGACTCTTCGGTGTCGAGGTGCGTCTCCACTACTCATGGTTCCTGATATTTGCATATCTTACCTGGTCGCTGGCTTGGGGATACCTTCCAGTCGGCTACCCTGGGCAGGGGGACGCCTTCTATTGGGGCGTCGGCGCCTTCTCAGCAGCGATGCTCTTCATCTCGGTGCTCATCCACGAGGTCGCCCACTCTGTTGTCGCCCAAAGGAATAATATCAAGGTGAATAGCATCACACTCTACTTCCTCGGGGGGGTCTCGGAGATGACTGAGGAAGCCCACACATCCGACGCCGAGCTTATGATGGCGGCGGCGGGGCCACTGATCAGCATAGTGATTGGAGTCGCGTTCTACGCCTTCTTCCTCTTTGGCAGGGGATTCCTGCCCATCGCCATCGTCGCGGTCCTCGAGTACACTGGTTACATCAACGTCGTACTCGCGGTCTTCAACCTCATCCCGGCCTTCCCTATGGATGGCGGCAGAGTTCTTAGGGGAATCATCTGGGGTCGCAACAAGGACGTGTTAAAGTCGACCCGGTTAGTCACGAACGTCTCTCGCCTGATCAGTTTCCTCTTCATCGCCCTCGGCTTCCTGATTACTCTCTTTTACTCCGACCTCGACGGCATCTGGCTGCTATTCATAGGCTTATTCGTCCAGAGCAGTGCGCAGGCGAGTATGAACGAGACTCGAATCACTCAAGCCCTAGTAGGCGTCAGGGTCGGGGACATAATGACTCGTGAATTGAAGACCATTGAGCCTGGTCTGAGTCTGCAGCAGGCTCAAGACTACGCGTTTACCCCCTTCAAGCATCATGGCTTCCCCGTCGTCAAGGATAGTGTGCTACTTGGCATAATCACAGACGAAGACGTTAGGAGAATAAAACCTGAACACTGGGACGATACACGTGTCGAGGACGTCATGAGGAAGACCGGCGACCTCGTCAAGGCTAACTCAGGGGACGCTGCCGTAGATGCGCTAATCAAATTGTCGAAGGCGGGAGTTGGTAGGCTCCCGGTCGTCGATGAGGGACGGCTTGTCGGGATCATTACCCGTGGTGACTTCACTCGGGTGATCCAGGAGCGACTAAAGTTCAGGAGCTAGAACATGCTCCATGAGATCTAACGTAAAAAAGAACTACGGGAAAAACTTGCTCTAAACACAGGCCAAAACTCGCGCACGTAGTTTTAAAAATCGACCGACTCAAGTAGAGTTGTGGTCTGATGGCTAAATTTTTAAGGCATAGGGTTATCGGGGAGGTTCTTAGAGTAGGGCTAATCCCAGTCTTCTATAATGGTGAAGTCGACGTCGCCATGGGGGTTGTGAGGGCCTGCGTCGAGGGTGGAGCACGCCTAATCGAGTTTACGAATCGGGGGGATAGGGCTTATCATGTTTTTAACGAGCTTTCAAAACGTTGCGACAAAGAGTTGCCTGAAGCCATCCTAGGGGCTGGCACAGTAGTTGATCCTCCGACAGCCGCGCTCTACATCAACTCTGGGGCTAACTTCATCGTTGGCCCCTCCCTCAACCCTGAGGCGGCGAGGCTCTGCAACCGCCGAAAGGTACTCTATGTACCGGGTTGCCAGACGCCGACTGAGATATCCGAGGCAGAGGAGATTGGGGTTGAGATAGTCAAGCTGTTCCCGGCAAGCGTCTTGGGCCCAAAGTTCGTCAGAGACCTCATGGGACCCTCTCCGCAGACTCTCTTGATGCCATCCGGAGGCATCAGCCTTAACGAAATAGAGGTCACCGAGTGGGTGACGGCAGGGGCTGTCGCCCTAAACCTAGGCTCAGCGCTGATAAGGAAGGATCAGATGACTGAACACAAGTATGGCGAGATTAGGGAGAACGTCGAGCGCTGCATCGGGTGGATTAAGGAAGCGGCGGAGAAGAAGAACGTCAAAGAGGTGAAGTGATTTGGCCGATCTAGTCGCATTGGGTGAGTCCATGATCCAGCTTAACGCGTTCACGTCTGGACCCCTCAGGTATGTGAATTACTTTGAGAAGCACGCAGCGGGTACGGAGTCAAACGTTGCAGTTGGCATGGTCCGAATGGGCTACTCGGCTGGGTGGATCAGTAAGCTAGGCGACGACGAACTTGGCAGGTACATCTACAACTTCTTGAAGGGGGAGGGAGTCGACGTCACAAGAGTGAGATTCGACCAAGAGGCTCCGACGGGGCTGTACTTTGTCCAAAGGGACTATCCCATCCCTGGCAAGAGCGTGATTTACTACTATAGGAAGGGCTCAGCCGCCAGCAGGCTAACCCCCGAGGATGTAGATGAGGAATACTTAGCCTCCGCCAAGGTCTTCCACACGACGGGGGTGACCCTTGCCCTTAGCAAGACTTGCAGGGAATCGGTGGATAAGGCGATTGAGGTCTCCCATAGTGCCGGGGTGGAGGTTTCATTCGACACCAATATCCGGCGGAAACTCTGGACGCCAGACGAGGCTCGGAGAGTCATATTACCTTACCTGCGCATGACAGATATTCTATTCACCGACGTCCAAGACTCCGAAATATTACTTGGGGATGCAGATCCTCCCTCCGCCGCGAAGAAGTTTCTATCGATGGGTCCCCACACAGCAGTCGTTAAGATGGGCGAAAAAGGCGCATTTGTAGCGACTAGAGGTGGTGAGGCATTTATGGGCTCGGCCTTCAAGGTTCCAGTCGTCGATGTGACGGGTGCGGGCGACGCCTTCGACGCTGCCTTTTTATCATGTAGGATGAAGGGCATAGACCTAGATAGATCGATCGAATTCGCAAATGCCACGGGAGCTTTGTGTGTAACTGTTCGAGGTGATGTTGAGGCGATCCCGAGCTTCAGTGATGTTAAGAGATTCCTCGACGGCGGGGAACACGTTCTCAGGTAGCGCGCGCGGGTCAACCTATTTCTTCAACGTCTCAACAAATTCACGCAGGAATCTCTGAGAGTCTACTTCAACGCACACGTCCATGTTCGATGGCTTGACTCCCCCCTCTTTGGATCCCCTGAGATCCGCGACTGTCTCCCCCGTGGAAGACTCTCCCCTGGTCTCAACTGTGACGAAGAGTCTACGCGTTTTAACCAGACTCCTGTCGATCGCCACCGCTACAGCCAACGGGTCATGCATCCCACATCCGTCGACGCCAACCACCTCCTCGTAGAACCTCATGTAGTGGGTGATTATTTTTCCAACAAACTCCGTAACGGGCGAGGACACCTTCATTATCTCCTTCAAGTGGTCATGTTTAAGCAAAGTCTTCATAGTGACATCTAAACCCACGAGAGTAATCGGTAGACCCGACTCAAACACGATCTTCGCGGCCTCAGGATCAGTGTATATGTTGAACTCGGATCTGGGGGTGATGTTCCCAAACGTGGTCACGGCCCCGCCCATGATCACAACCTCCTTCACGTAATCCTTGAGCCTCGGCTCCTTTATCACCGCCACCGCGACGTTGGTTAAGGGACCTATTGGCACGAGGGTTATCTGCTTCGGATTCTCCATAATCGTGTCTATTATGAAATCAACAGCGTGCTCCCGAATCTCGCAGATCTTGGGCTCTGGCAGGTCAGTGTTACCTAACCCATCCCTCCCATGAACCTCACCTTCACTCTGATTCTCCCTCAGAAGAGGCTTCCCAATCCCCCTAGCAACGGGTACGTGTGGATTATTAGTAATCTCCAGTATCCTGAGGGCATTCATAGTCGTCTTATCCAACCCGATATTCCCCCCAACCGTGGTTATCCCCCTAAGGACCACATCATCCCTCTTCAAGGCGTAAAGCAATGCCAAGGCATCATCTATGCCTGGGTCGCCATCAATAATTAGATGCGTTTTAATCATACAATCAATGAAGGCAAAGATAATTCATGATATAACGCTTTTCATAGTCGCGCGCGAACATCCAACTACCACCTCACAGGGCTAGGCAGGACATACGCGCGCGAATATTCTGGCGATGCGCGATGAAAGGTATTAAGAGCCGAATTAACAAAAATGATCGTTGTGTTAGCTTGATACGATCCAAAGGCTCCCCAAAGGTTCTTCCCATGCGCCAGAGAGCCGAAGTCATGAACAGGGCGCTCGCGGAGCGCCTGGAGAAGGTGCTACCCAAAGCCATGCGGGAGGCAGGCATCGACATGTGGCTGGTCATCTGCCAAGAGGACAACCTCGACCCAGTCTACGAGTCCATGATACCGATGGACACTTGG
>CAZIKD010000211.1:0-4218 GCA_964539725.1 uncultured Candidatus Bathyarchaeia archaeon
ACGAGATGATCAAGGCCCTCGCCGAGCACGGCGGAGTCATGGGAATGAACTTCGCGCCCGACTTCGTCGACAAGAAAAAGCCCAGCGTGGAGACCCTGATCGACCATATCGACCACATAGTCGACCTTGTAGGCCCCGGACATGTCGGCCTCGGATCAGACTTCGACGGCATCCCCAACACCCCGAAGGGACTCGAGGACACCTCAAAAATGCCTGCAATAACAGAAGAACTCGTGAGGCGCGAGTACTCCGAAGAGTACATTCGACTCATACTCGGTGGGAACCATCTGAGACTGTTAAAAAGAGTGATTGGTTAAAAGAAGAGGAGGTTTACTCCTCGTCGCCGCCGGGGGGCATACCGCCCTTTCCGCCGGGGCCGCCTGGGCCGCCGCCGCTCTTCGCGGCGACTACGTCGTCGATCCTAAGGATCATGCTGGCGACCTCAATGCTGCTCTTGATCGCCTGCCGCTTCACGACCATCGGCTCGATTACGCCCTCCTTGAGCATGTCGATGACGCCGCCCTCGAAGACGTTAACCCCCATCCGGAGGCCGTTCTTCTTCTCGTGGGCTGCCCTCATCGCCACCATCGTATCCAGGAGGTCTAAGCCGGCGTTCTCGGCTAGAGTCCTCGGGATTACCTCGAGTGCGTCTGCAAAGGCCTCGATGGCTAGCTGCTCCCGCCCGCCGACCTGGCGCGCGTAGCTGCGTACCTCCTTCGCGAGCTCCATCTCGATGGAGCCTCCACCTGGCACCATCTTTGGCACCTCGGCGACGTCGCTCACGACGTAGAGGGCGTCGTTGAGGCTTCTCTCAGCCTCGTCGATCATCCTCTCCAGTCCTGCTCGGACGAAGATAGCGACGCTTGCGGGGTTCTTGCACTCCTCGACGAAGATCATCTTGTCGTTACCGACCTTCCTCTCCTCGACGAGGCCGCAGGCCCCCAAGTCGCCCTTCTTAAGGTCCTTGAGGTTGTTCACGACCTTCGCGCCGGTGGCCTTGGCGAGCTTCTCCATGTCGCTCTCCTTGAGGCGGCGGGCAGACATGATCCCAGCCTTAGCGAGGAAGTGCTGGGCGACATCGTCAATTCCCTTCTGACATAGCAGCACATTGGCGCCGGAGGCTGAGACCTGGTCAACCATCTTCTTCAGCATCTCGGTCTCCTGGTCTAGGAAAGCCTTGACGCTGTCGGGGGTCTTTATCCTGATCTCAGCGTCGATCTCGGTCTTCTCGATCTCAATAGCTACGTTGAGGAGGGCAATCTTTGCGTTCTTAAGCTTCTTCGGCATCCCGTCGTGTACTACCTCTTTGTCGACGATGATGCCCTTGATGAGCTTGGTCTCCTTGAGGCTCTTGCCCTCTTTCTTCACGATTTGGATGTTGTCGACGTCGGCGATGATCTCGTCCCCGCGCTTCTCTATGATCTGCTTCACTGCGTCCACAGCTATGCCTGCGAGGTGCTCCCTATCGCTAGATACCGTCTTACTCCTCATCGATGTGCTTGCGAGCTTGATCAGTGTCTCTCTGTCGTCGAAATCGACGGGGAGGGCGACCTTTTCCAGCACCTCTAGTGCCTTGTCTGCGGCCTTCTTGTAGCCGCTGATGATGATGCTCGGGTGTATCTCCTGCTCAAGCAGCTGTTCTGCCTTCTTCAGGAGCTCGCCCGCGAAGATGACTGCGGTGGTGGTGCCGTCTCCTACCTCCTTGTCCTGGGTCTTGGCGACCTCGATTACCATCTTGGCTGCGGGGTGCTGCACATCGATCTCCTCGAGGACCTTCGCGCCGTCGCTTGTAATGGTGATGTCGCCTAGACTGTCGACGAGCATCTTGTCCATTCCTCGGGGACCGAGAGTCGTCTTTAAGACCTCAGCGATTATCTGACCCGCCATCATATTGCTGCGGCGTGCGTCCCGGCCGCGGCTCCTCTTCGTGTCCTCCTTGAGAACTATTACTTGCTGATTACCTTGGTATGTCATTATTGTTCACCTACATCATTGGGGGCATGCCGCCTGGCATACCTCCCATTCCGCCCATGCCACCCATGCCTTCCGCTCCGGGTGGTGGACCCTTGCTCTTCGTCGACGCGATTACATCGTCGATCTTGAGCAGCATTGTCGCTGCCTCCGTGGAGGACTTTATGGCCTGTGCCTTGACGACCTTGGGCTCGAGGATCTCGAGCTTCTCCATGTCAGCTATCTTCCCCTCGATGCCATCGACGCCGGCCCACTTCTCGCCCTTGGCGTGGCGGCTCTGTAACTCAGCCATCGCATCTATGGGGTCCATACCAGCGTTTTCTGCTAGGGTTGTTGGGAGGATCTCGATAGCATCTGCGAAGGCTGCTACCGCGAGCCTCTCCCTTCCCTTGAGCTTCTCAGCGTAGGCGCGGAGCTTCCGGGCGATCTCGATGTCTACAGCGCCTCCGCCGGCAACTATCATAGGCTCCTCGACGACGTCTTTAACAACGCAGAGGGCGTCGTGTAGGCTCCTCTCTGCCTCGTCGACGATCCTCTCGGTGCTGCCGCGGATGAGTATGCTCACCGCCTTAGGGTTCTTGCAGCCCTCGATGAAGAGGAGCTTGTCCGAGCCGATCTTCTTCTCCTCTACGGAGTCGGCGTAGCCGGCGTCCGCTACGGAGAGCTCGTCGACGCTGCTGACGACCTTTGCACCCGTCGCCTTGGCGAGGGCCTCCATGTCGCTCTTCTTGAGGCGGCGCGCCGCGAGGATTCCCTCGCGTGCGAGGAAGTGCTGTACCATGTCGTCGATCCCCTTCTGGCAGAAGAGGACCGTGACGCCTGCGCCCTTGACCTTCGCAACCATGTCGCGGAGCATCTTCTCCTCCTGATCCAAATAGGCCTGCATTTCGTCGGGGGTCTCGATGCTGATCTTGCTCGTGAACTCAGTCTTCTCGATTTCCATAGCGGCGTCGAGGAGTCCAATCTTCGCCTTCTTGACGATCTTAGGCATGTCGCTGTGGACGACCTCCTTGTCGATGACTAGACCCTTGATTAGAGAGGTGTCCGTCATAGAGCCACCAGGCTTCTTCTCGACCTTTACCATATCTAGGTCGACCTTCCAGCTGCCGTTCGCCTCCTCGGCGACCTGTAATACTGCATCGACGGCGATTTCTGAGAGGTAACCGCTGTGGCCGCTCACCAGTTTTGTAGACATCGTCGTTTTAGCGACGCGTTTAAGGGTCTCCCGGTCCTTCGGCTTGACCTTGATGGCGAGCTCGTCGAGGATCTTGAGGGCTTGCTCTTGGGCGTCCTTGTATCCGTCGATGATGACGGTGGGGTGGACCTTCTTCTGCAATAGGTCCGAAGCCTTGCCGAGGAGCTCGCCGGCGAGGACAACGACAGTCGTCGTGCCGTCACCGACCTCAGTATCCTGTGTCTTGCTTACCTCGACCATCATCTTAGCGGCGGGGTGTTGAATGTCCATCTCTTTGAGCATCGTGGCGCCGTCGTTAGTGATTGTGACGTCGCCAAAGCTGTCAACGAGCATCTTGTCCATCCCCTTAGGACCGAGACTGGTCTTAATGGCTTCAGCGACTATCCTCGCGGCCATTATGTTGTTGCCGCGAGCGTCGTTACCCGTGTTTCTCTCGGTACCCTCCTTGAGGATGTAAATTGGTTGATTTCCACCTTGTGCGCTCATACGTTCATCTCCATTTTTTTAGTTTCCGAGGGGTACACCGGCGTCCCAGCTATCCGTGGAAACGGTGCTCGGGGCAGACGCATCATGCATCACGGTGTACCACTTTCGGTTGTAAACCAACAGTTGTAAACACGAGCCACAATAAAAAACCTTTTGGTCGTCTAGACTTTGTCATGTGTTCAGGCTTATAATATCTTCGTCCCGCGAGACGAGGCTTTCCTTCTCCAGCTCGGACACCACGTCACTGACGTCGGCCTTCTTGAGTTGGAGGGTCTTGCTCAGCACCTCGATGCTCGTAGGGCCGAGGTCAACGAGGCGCTGGATTATCTGCTTCTTCATCCTGCTTAGTTCTTCGATGGCTCCTTGGGTCGCCCCGAGTGCTAGGTTGCGTATGTAAAGGAGTCGGGCACGCCTTTTTTCGAGGCTTTCTAGCTCGTTGTCGATCAACTCAATGATCTGCCTGAGGGGTGAGACATCCTCGACGTTGAGCTTTTCATCCTCTATGTCTTTAACCTGCTCCTCCAGCCTCTCCATGTAGTTGTCCTCCTGTATCCACTGGTGGGGAT
>CAZIKD010000212.1:0-4195 GCA_964539725.1 uncultured Candidatus Bathyarchaeia archaeon
ATGTTAGCTTTAGCCCACGCAGGGTTTATTGTGTAAGCGGCGGGGCCAACGTAGCGCGCGCACCCCCGGAGCATATTTTAAGGTTACAATCACTCGTCTAGTTGCATGTACGAGCTCGAGCTTGAGCGGGTTGCCGCTGAGATCAGCAGGAAGGGGGCGAGGAGGGTCCTCCTCCAGCTCCCCGACGGGATGCGCCCTTTCGCCTTCCAGATGGCGGAGTATATCCGGAAGGCCACCTCGGCGGAGGTCGTGATAAGTGGCGACTCCTGCTACGGCGCATGCGACATTGCATCAAGGCAGACAATCGAACTCAGCGCCGACCTGCTAATTCACTATGGTCACTCCTGCTTCGTCCCTTCTCCAAGCATCCCAGTCCTCTACGTCGAGGCTAGAATACCCATCGACGTCTCCAAGATAGTCGATGCAGTCCTCCCAAGCATCGTCGGCTGGGGTAGAGTCGGACTAACTAGCATCATCCAACACACCACGCAGCTAAGTGAAGTAGCTGATGCGCTCAACCAGAAGGGAGTCAAGGTACTCATACGCGAAGGCGCAGGCGTCACCCCCGAGGCGGGGCAGGTCCTAGGCTGCAGCTACGCCGCCGCCACGAAACTCCCTGATGAAGTTGATGGTTACATCTTTATAGGAGGGGGCAAGTTCCACCCCCTCGGCCTCGCCCTCATCACAGGGAAGCCTATCGTCGTCGCCAATCCATACAACGGCTCAGTATCCATTTTCGACGAGTCTGAGTTGATGCAACTCGCTAAGAGGAGGATGGCCATGCTTACGGTCGCAAAGACTGCAAAGACCATAGGGGTGCTCGTCAGCTCGAAGCCGGGACAGCGAGCCCTCACGAATGCGATGGTTCTCGCCGAGAAACTGGGCGACAGGGAGATCAGGGCTTTCCTAATCTACCTCGATGAGGTAAGCCCAGATCACCTCAACAATTTCACCGAGGCCGAGGCCTTCATCGAGACAGCGTGCCCACGAATAGCAATAGACGGAGTCGCCGGGGTCAAACGCCCCATCCTCACTTTCGCAGAGGCTCGCGTTTTACTCGGCGAAAGGAGCTGGGAGGAAACATGGGGACGTCTCTACCTCGGCTAGAAGCTTCACCAATCAGTTTATTAAAAAGCGGGAGCATAAGAGGACCGGTCCCCAAGGGACCAGCTCGTGAAGCGGCGGTTGCCGACGCAGTAGGCGCAACAGAATGTCTAAGGCAAGAAACATCAAGAGGAATGTCTTCCCCGGCGAGGAACTCGCAGTCATCGAGGAGTTCAACGAGGGTGAGGGTAGCTACCAAGAGGACGGACTGGTCCGCTCGGAGGAGCTAGGTGAGACAAGACTAGACATGGATAAGAGGGCACTAGAGGTCAAGAAAGTCACTAAACACCTAAACTTGCCCCTTGAAGGCATCGTCGTAATAGCCGAGGCTGGCTCCGTCACCCGGAGGGACGCGCGCTTAGACATATTCCGCGTCGACGCTAAGAAGATAGAGCCCACGTACACCGGCGTCGTCCACATAAACGACGTCGCACGAGAGTTCGGCAGGAACCTGGAGCAAGCCCTGAGGAGCGGCGACATAGTTCGCGCCGTCGTCGCTAACACTAAGAACAGGATCATACAGCTAAGCATGGCGGGACCCGACTACGGCGTCGTCTACGCCTACTGCAGTAGATGCGGCGACATACTCGAGAACCAGAAGGGGCGCCTTACCTGCCCTAAGTGCAAACGCGTCGAGCGCCGCCAGATAGCGAGGAGCTACGGCAAGGAGGACATATCATCATGAAGCTCAACATAATAAAGGAAGAGGAAGGTTACGTCGAGGTTGAGTTCGGTGGGGAGAGCCACACCCTGCTCAATCTGCTCCAGACGAGCCTACTAGAGGACCCCGCGGTGGAGATGGCGGGCTACACGCGTCCACACCCACTCATGGACAGGAGTAAGCTCTTCATAAGGTTCAAGGGGAAGAAGGGTGATCCGAGGCAGGTCTTGAAGAGGGCGGCAGATAACGCCGAGGCCAAGCTCAACGAGTTTGATGAGGGGTTTAAGCAGGGCGTCTCCAACTTTAAGAAGTAATAATTGTATTTATCTCTCGGGAACTACTTGGCAATCAAGAGGCTCCGCCAGATCAAGAAGGAGATTAGGGTCATCGGTGTAGCCGCTAAGTGTGATGCCGGAGGCATCACTATCATAGGAGTAGTTTTTAGGGGGAGCCTCTGGCTAGACGGGGTTCTTAAAACACGCTCAGTGGGAGCTGACATAACGGAGCCCATCGCGGAGATGCTCAGACGCTCACCACACTCCGGGCAGGTCCGGGTTATACTGCTCACCCGAGCAAGCCTACCGGTGGAGGCAAAGATCTCAAAAGATAAGTTAAGCGTTAAGGTGGGGAAACCAGTGATCTTCCTCGGCGACGGGGACGAGCCCATTTATACCTGGAGGAACGGAGATGAACAAGTGGTTTTTTCCGCCGCGGGCCTCAGTCGCTGGTCCGCAGAGAGCGTCTTGAAGGCGTCCACACGCGAAGGCGTCACTCCGGAGGCCGTCAGGGTCGCCGACTTGATACTATCCTCATTACCCGTTAGGCCAGATGCATAAGGTATTAATAGAACCCCTCCGGGTTATGGGCAATGATGGAGGAGTAAAAAACGAAATTCTGTTCTAGTTGCGGGACAATGTGCACCCTTGATCATAAGAAGAGGTGCTACGTCTGCCCCAACTGCGGCTCTGAGCAACCCATGACCGAGGAGATAAAGATAGAACGAGAGGCCAAGAGCGAGGACAAGATCGTCGTCATCGGGAAGAAAGAGCAGAACCTCCGCACGACGCCTCAGGTAAAGATGGAATGCGCAAAATGCGGTAACGACAAGGCTTATTGGTGGATGGTCCAGACGAGGGGTATAGACGAGTCTAGCACTCAGTTCTATAGATGCACCAAGTGTGGATACACTTGGCGCGACTATAGTTGATCCTCCCGGGGAACCCTTTTATCCCTCTGGTCCTAGGCTAAGACAACCAATCCCCATCTAAGGAGATATAGAATTGTTCGAGGTAGAGGTATCCCGCATAGATCCGTTCCGTAGTCTGATCAAGGCGCTCAGTGTCATAGTTGAAGAGGGCACATTCGTAATGAACGAGGCCCAGATCAAGCTCCTAGCAATGGACCCAAGCCATGTCGCTATGGTCGACTTCGAACTCCCCGCTGACTTCTTCGATAGCTACAAGTGCGAAGGCGAACCCCGCCTCAGCATTAACATAAAGGAGTTCCTCAAGTTCCTAGACCGCGTTGACAAGGATGAGGAGACTTGGATACGCCTCAACGAAGAGAAGGCGCGTCTAATCATCCTTTGCAAACGGGGAGGCCATAGCAGACGCTTTGAGATGCCTATCCTCGAGCCTATAGACAACGAGGTGCCTCAGCCTAAGATATTCTTCAAAGCCAAGGCTCGTCTTATCACTGACAGCCTCCGCAACTCCATAAGGGACGCTAACCTCGTCAGCGAGCACGTCAAAGTCGCAGTCGAGGGTGAGATGCTTAAGATCAGCGCGACCGGTGATAGGGGTAGCGCCCACAGCGAGTGGGAGAAGGGTAGCGACGACCTAATCGACCTTAAGGCTGAGGAGGACAGTTCAGCGACCTTCACCCTCAGTTACCTAAACGAAATAGCCAATGCGGCGGGAAGCATCAGCGAGGTCGCTACCATCGAGCTTAGTACTGACATGCCCATAAAGATGGACTTTGAGCTCTCCAAGGGAAAGCTCGTCTACTACCTAGCCCCTTGTATAGGGGTCTAAACAAAAGCTGGAAATTAAAACTCTACAATATTTTCTTTATTGCATGGTGTCTTTTCTCGAAGGCATGCGTGTTGGCTTCGAGGAACCTCTTCTATAGGGCTTCGTTGATGGCTTTCCGCAGCGAATCCGATGAGATTCGCATTTTTTATGCGTTTAATAAGTAATCTTAGTTTTCACTAATGGTCAATATTATCTAAGGTTAGATAAGCCGTGGACAGGTTCCGATATCTCCTGTAGGATCGGGTGCTTGATTGCTGATATTTCGGGCTATTGGGGGAGGCTGGCTGAGGGTCTCGACCGAAGTCTTGACACGTACACCACCTCTCCATCAAACCCGTCTTGTACGGGTGCCCTTCACCAGGACTTGCGTCCCGGATGGATGTCTATTTTTGGGAGC
>CAZIKD010000213.1:0-4191 GCA_964539725.1 uncultured Candidatus Bathyarchaeia archaeon
GATGGTGGAGAAGATGGATACCACAGGCTACGCAGAGAGGATCACTTGCCCCACCATACTCACCATAGGGGAATACGACCCCCTCTGTCATTTGGAGGCAGCCGTCGACTTCTTCGATGAGCATACCTGCCCAAAGGAGCTCTGGGTACTTGAGAACGAGTTCCACAGGATAAGCCTCCGTGAAGGTATAGGAGGGATGGAGATCTACCCATACATAGCCGACTGGCTCCGAGACGACCTCGATGGGAAGCACCCCAAGGACCTGAATAAAACCATCCTAGTGAAGCAAAAGAGCGGAGCCGGCCCCTTCGACGCCCCCACAAATTCTCTTAGCCTGCCGCGGTGAGCCTGTAGAGCTTGGCCCGAGCGACGCTCCCCACCTCATCTATCAGCCCCATCTTGGCGAGGCAGTATACGACTCTACGGGCGAGTGTGATTCTCAGCCCGGTAGCCTTACTTAGTTGGCGGGCTGTGAAAGCGCCGTGCATGTCTGGTATCAGCCTCAGGTAGTCATCTGGTTTCTCGAGGACTGTAGTGCCGACCACTTTGACAAGGTGTCTATCTGTCACCGTGTATCGAGTTCGCTTCCGTCCCCTCCACCTAACGGTCTGCTCCTCCTCAGAGTGGATGAGGAGCACCTCGAGCGAGAAGTTCGGGTCAAGTGGTAGTGTCGGGCAGTATACGAGCTCATTGAACATCTCCTCGACGCGGCCGACGCGGGGTGAAACGCGTCGCTGCTTCTTCCCCTCGACCTCTCTGATCACCCATTTTCTCTCCGGCACGGGGTAGAATAGCCGGACCCGGTACCCCTTCAGGAGCCTCGACATCTTCGCCCTGATCTGCTGAAAATTGCCCGTTTGAATCTCTATGAGGAGGTCGCCGCGGATCAGGTCAGCCTTATAACCCCAGACACGCCCCTCGACCACGTCGCCGGGCCTCCTCAGCCACTCCTTCAACTCAGCGTGGAGGCCCCTCTCAGGCATAGATACACCACAACCTCGATGTGATATAATAACTGTTAAGCCATTAGTAGTAACGTATTATAGCGCGCATTTTCTCGGAAAGAGGATGGAGGCTAATTCTCGAGTCCGCTCATTTTTCTGATCTGTTTGCCGATTTTCTCAATCTCGAGGGCATCGACCTCGTCCATGAGGACCTTGAAGTGCTTTGAGCCGTCCTTGTATTCCGCCATCCACTCCTTGGCGAACTTGCCGCTCTGGACGTCCTTCAGTACTTTTCTCATGTTCTCCTCGACGCGGTCGTCGACTATTAGGGGTCCTACTGTGAGGCCGCCCCACTTCGCTGTGTCTGAGACGGCGCGGTACATCCCACCGATCCCCGCCGTGTAGATCAAATCTACGATAAGCTTCAGCTCATTGCAGACCTCGAAGTATGCCAACTCCGGCGGGTAACCCGCCTCGACGAGAACCTTGAAGCCCCTTCGGATCAGCTGATCGGCTCCGCCGCATAGGACAGCCTGCTCACCGAAGAGGTCCTCCTCAGTCTCGTCCTTAAAGGAGGTCTCGAGGACGCCGGCCTTGCCGCTGCCCAGCGCCTTGGCTAGGGCGAGAGCGGTCTGTAGTGCCTTCCCCGACGCGTCCTGGTGGACGGAGACGAGGGCGGGGACTCCAAAGCCCGCCACGTACTGGCGGCGGAGCTCCGCACCCGGGCTCTTAGGGGCGACCATGATAACGTCGACGTCCTTAGGCGGCTTGATGGCGCCATAGAGGATGTTGAAACCATGGGCGAATTGGAGGGTCTTCCCCTTCTTCATCGCGAGGGCGACCTCCTCCTTCCAGACAGTGGGCTGTGCCATGTCTGGGACGAGCATGAGGACTATGTCCCCAACCTGCGCGGCCTCGAGGACCGTCGTCACCTTGACCCCGTCCGCCTGCGCCTTCTTCCAACTCTTACCGCCGGGGCGGAGACCAACGACGACGTTGACCCCACTGTCCTTCATGTTTAGAGCTTGCGCTCTCCCTTGGCTGCCGTAGCCGATGACGGCCACGGTCTTTCCCTTCAGAACCTTGTCGTCTATGTCCTTCTCGTGGTAAACCTTCACCATCAGTACTCACCCTTCTCTAGCCTGAGCCGCCCCTTCTCGATGGCGGTGACGCCCGTCCTCGACACCTCCTCCACCCCTATGGGCTTGACGGCCTCGAGGAACGCGTCTATCTCCTCAGACTCACCCGTGACCTCGGTTATAAGGTTGTCCGGCTCGATGTTCAGTATCAGTCCATGGTAGTCATTCACGAGCTTCAGGGCCTCCTCCCGAGCCATCGGGTCGGTCGTCGTCAGTTTCACAAGCGCCAACTCCCGGTTAACCGTGCGGAGCGGATCGAGGCGCTTCACCTCCACAACATCGACCATCTTGTCGAGCTGCTCCACGACCTGGTTAACGCCACGGCTGTCAGCCTGAACGACGATGGTTATCCTGACTGTATCGTCGTCGAGGACCGTCCCAGCGGTGATGCTGTGGATGTTGAAGTTCTTCCGTCGGAACAGGTTACTTATGTTGAACAGCACCCCCGGCCTGTTCTCGACGAGGAATGCGACTACGTGCCTCTCATTCATATCTATGCCTCCAGCAGCGCGTCCTTAAGCCCTGCGCCAGGTGGGACTATCGGGTAAACGTTCTCCTCAGGGTCGATAGGGACATCGATGACGGTTGATGCATCGCTCTTCACTGCGCGCCTAACAGCCGCCTCGAAGGCCTCTAGGGTGTCGACCCTCACTCCCTCGGCGCCGTAGGCTTCGGCGAGCTTCACCATATCCGGGTTACCCTTCAGCTTCACCGCCGAATAACGATGTCCGAAGAAGAGGCGCTGCCACTGGGCGACCATGCCGAGCATCTGGTTATTCAGAACTACAACGATTACAGGGAGCTCCTCCTCGACGCTCGTCGCCATGCTGTTCTCCGTCATGCCAAAGCTACCGTCGCCGGCTATATCGACCACAGGGACATCGGGCTTCGCCGCTTTCACGCCTATAGCCGCGGGGAATCCCCAGCCCATTGTGCCGAGGCCTCCGCTCGTGAAGAATGTCCGCGGATCATAGGCGTCGTAGTGTAGGGCCGCCCACATTTGACACTGACCCACCTCTGTTGTGACGATCGCCTCCCGTGGTAGCGTCTTCCGCAACGCTCTGACGACGTCGGGAGCACGTAGGTAGCCCTCCTTGTGCCCGTTACCGTTTCCGTTCATCTGGCACCTGAACTCTGTCACCTTCTTCCCCCACTGGTTGCCTAGGTCGCCACCAGCACGGAGCTTGCTCACGTTGTAGAGGAGTCCGCGCAATGCGAGGCTAGCGTCTCCTACGATGTGCGTGACGGTTTCGACGTTCTTGTCTATCTCGCTTCTGTCGATGTCGAGGTGGATGACCTTGGCGTTGGGGGCGAAGCTCTTCACAGCCCCCGTCGTCCTGTCGCTGAGGCGGGCTCCCACTATCAGGAGCACATCAGCCTCGGGGACAATGTTGTTTGCCGCCTGTGTGCCGTGCATGCCGCAAAGGCCAAGGCTGAGGGGATGGTCCGCGGGGAAGGCACCCTTCCCCATGAGGGTTATCGCCGTCGGCGCCATCAGGTACTCGCTTAGCGCGACTAGCTCTCGGGTCGACCCCGAGTTGATGACGCCGCCACCCGCCACCAAGACCGGCCTCTGTGCCTTGGCGAGAAGGGTCGCCGCCCACTCCACCTCCCTCCGGTCGGGTTGGTTGTTGGGGTGATAACCCCTGAGCTTGACCGTCTCGGGGAAGGTCATGTCCTCCACGTCGGTGGTGACATCCTTTGGGAGGTCCACGAGGACCGCGCCTTTTCTCCCCGTCGAGGCGATTTGGAACGCCGTTTTAACCGCGCGGGGTATCTCGGAGGCCTTCCGGACCTGCATATTGTACTTCGTCACGGAGGCGCTGCAGCCGATGATGTCGACCTCCTGGAAGGCGTCGGTGCCTATCACGGCGCGTGTGACCTGCCCCGTGAAGGCGACGACGGCGCTTGAGTCAATATTCGCCGTGGCTACACCGGTTACAAGGTTAGTTGCACCAGGACCGGATGTTGATAGACACACCCCGACACCGCCCGTGGCGCGGGCGTAGCCGTCCGCCATGTGGGCGGCCCCCTGCTCGTGCCGGGCTAGGATGAACCTGAAGCCTCCGTTCAGTATCTCATCGAAGAGCGGGATGACAACCCCGCCC
>CAZIKD010000214.1:0-4190 GCA_964539725.1 uncultured Candidatus Bathyarchaeia archaeon
ATGCCCTTTGGTTACAACGGTCAGAGACTAGTAGTTGATCTAACGATAGAGAAAATTAGAGTCGAGAGCCCCGATGAGAAATGGTATAGAACATACCTCGGAGGCATGGGCTCAATCGCCTACCACCTACTAAACGAGGTGAATGCCCATGAGGACCCCCTGGGTCCCAACAACCTCCTCGTGTTCTCGATGGGCCCCCTCACGGGCGCCCCCTTCTCAGGCAGCGGGCGAAACGCCGTAGGGGCCAAATCCCCCCTGACGGGGGGATTCGGGGAAGCCGACGCGGGGGGCTTCTGGCAGGTAGAGGTGAAGAAAGCGGGATTCGACGAGATCCTCGTAAAGGGGGAGGCGAAGAAACCCCTCTGGCTTTGGGTAAGTGACGGCAAAGCCGAGCTAAGAGATGCCTCTCCTATCTGGGGCCTCGAGGTCGCTGAGACGGAGGCGAAGATGAGGGAGGAGACCAACGAGAAGCTCGCCAGGACAGCTCTCATAGGACCCGCGGGGGAGTTGAAGGCGAGGATAGCCTGCGTCATAAACGACCTCAACCACGTAGCCGGGCGATGCGGCCTCGGCGCGGTCATGGGCTCGAAGAAGCTCAAAGGTATAGCTGTCAGAGGGCACAACCCCCTGAAGATGTACCAACCCGAGAGGGTTGCAGAGATGGCCAAGATCCTCATCAGCCGCATAGAGAATGAGTCTAAGGCAATGCACGACTACGGCACAGGCGCCATGATGGACGCCTATATAGCAACAGGCAACCTCCCGACGAGAAACTTCAGAGATGGCGACTTCAACGAGGCACTGAAACTGGACGCCAAGGTAATCAAGGAAACCTATAGGGTCGGCATGGGAACCTGCCACGCATGCGCAGTCGCATGCAAGAAAGAGGTGAAGCTAGAGACCCCCTACAGGGTGGAACCTCACTATGGCGGCCCAGAGTACGAGACTCTCGGCGCCCTCGGCTCAGACTGCGGGGTCTCAGACCTAGCCGCGGTGTGCAAGGCGAACGAGATCTGCCAGAGAATGGGGCTGGACACCATATCAACAGGGTGCACAATCGCCTTCGCGATGGAGTGCTACGAGAACGGCATAATCACGAAGAAGGACACGAATGGACTCGACCTCCGATTCGGAAACGCTGAGGCGATGATCAAGCTCACACAGATGATAGCCAGTAGAGAAGGACTCGGAGGCACACTAGCGGAAGGTACCATGAGGGCCGCGAAAGCCTTCGGCAAAGACGCGTACAAATACGCGATCCACGTGAAGGGCCAAGAGGTGCCTATGCACGAGCCTAGGCTAAAGAAGGGCCTCGGCCTAGGATACGCGGTCTCCCCGACCGGAGCCGATCACTGCCACAACATACACGACACGGTGATGGACGCCGCCTCCTATGAGAGGCTCAAGCCCCTTGGCATCTACGAGGAAGCCCCGACATTCCAGCTTACCCCGGAGAAGGTCAGGGTCACCAAGACTTGGATCGAGATGAGGGTCGCCGCGAATTCCCTATCGATCTGCCAATTCCCACCCTGGAGGTTCATGGAGTACGTCGAGCTCCTCAACGCGGTGACCGGCTGGGGGGCATCGATGCATGAGCTGGTGCTCTCAGCCCAGAGGACACTGAACCTCGCGAGGATATTCAACCTCAGAGAAGGCTTCAAGGCGAGCGACGACTGGCTGCCAAACAGATTCTTCGAACCCCAGACGACCGGCCAACTCTCCAAAACCGCGGTCGACAAGACCGAGCTATCAGCGGCGATCAAGAGCTACTATGGCATGATGGGATGGAACGAGGAAGGGGTCCCAAGGCTCGAGACGCTTCAATCCCTAGGCATAGGCTGGGCCCATGAAAAAATGAAATGATTCTCAAAGAGAATCCAACAAACGCACGCGCAGCATGCGCAACGATCACGGGCCTCGCAAATTAGAGAGAGATCTTATCCCCAAGATTACACTCTTCGAAGAAATCGTATGTACAAATGCAAGTTGTGTTGGAGAAGATCCACAGCAATATCAAATATGAAGACCTACCTCACCCTCCTAGGTCTCGGAACCTGGGCTCTGATCAACTCCTACTAAGCCATCGCCGAGGAGAGGGGCTACCACCAGGACAAGGTCGTGGTCTACGCTGAAGAGAGCAGTGAAACACAGAACATTGTCGAAGCTCGCGCGCCTGATTCAACATACCGTCATAGACCGTGGGGGGTAAACGGAGGGCATTCTTAATTTATGTCATGGATGAGCTGGTTGGATAAGGACTCAAGTAGCATTGGGAGAATATGTATCGTTTAGAAAGACGGATTAATTAGAGCAAAGATTCTTTTAATTAAATTTATAATAACTAAACCCGAATATTCATATGATGATTATGTACATATGCCCTAAATGTGGGAAAGAATACGAACCACAATATTATTTTACGAAACGATTCTGCACATGCGGCTCACATTTAGAATACAGACCATACAAGGGACCAATCGTACGCACGTTCGACGATAAATCAAGTGAGAAAGCAACTACGCCCCAAGATATAGAAAAAGCTACAAAAATAGGAAGGATTCTACTAGAAGAGTTCACATCAAAAAGAGGAATCTTCAAAGATTACTCGATGCCCGAGTACGTTCTACCCCAAGCGGAAGAAGGTAGTCGAGAACTCGCCCTCTACTATACATACATCACCTCCCTAGATAAGCAAACAAACGCTGATCGACTCTGGGCAAACGCTGTCAAGGTATACAACCAAAACCCGTCAAAGTTCACTCCGGAGCAAATCCTAGCCATTGACAAACTTACACTCGAAGAACTGATAAAGAGCATAGGAGGCAGATACCCGGGCAACCAGGCGACAGCATGGAGAACAATTTCAAAAATTATTCTAGAGAAATATAACGGAGACCCCCGAAAAATTACTCCGACCCCACTCTCCCTACGGGAAATTATTCGCAAAATAGACTCATTCCCTGAGCTCAGGGGCGAAAAGCTCAGCCGACTATACTTGAGGATAATGGGGGAAAAAGGCCTCCTTAAAATCTCAGACCTGAAAGAACTCGATGTCGCCGTCGATGTCCAGGTCAAAAAATTCACCTACTACACAGGAGTCCTCAGGGGAACCCACAACCTTTCTGGAGAGATAACATCGAGACAGAGAGCTGCTGTGATGGATGTATGGAAAAGAGCGTCGAAGGCTATAAACTGCGGGCCATATCAGCTTGACCAGCCAATATGGTCAATGGCCTCAAGACTCTGTAAAAACAAACTGTGTAACCTATGCCCTGTGGAGGGTCTCTGCGAGAAAAGATTCGAAGACAACCCTCTCGAATCAAGCGTTAAATTGACAAAACTACAAATTCCAACCTCTGATAACGAAAAACCAAATCAAAACATATCACCGGGCGAAATATCTACAATAAATGAATTCACTAAAATCACACTGGAAAACGAAGGTTACATTGTTGTCACAGATACAGCCACAGGAGCAAAGTATCATAAACCCAACTGTAGATTCATAACACATAGCAACTTTCGGGAAAAAGTCATCACAAATAAAGGCAAGAACGGCTCTTATTACTGGGTTAAGAGTTTAAAAGAAGCTCTCCAGCACAAAGCGAAGCCGTGCGATACATGTAAACCATAAGCAAAGAATCGCCTTACGCATGTGTTTGTAAGCGCGTGAGAATTGGGCGCGCGTGGTGGAGGGTGGGAGTGGATCTAACCGGACACATATATCGAGCCGGAAAACTACGGGTTATTCACGTGTAAAATACATACCTTTTAATTGCATACAGTGACCACGGGGTATTAGGAAGTTAATAACCTGTCCAAAAGCAAAAGTAAAGCAGAAAAAATCCAAGGAGTGAAGAAACACAAGGAACTAGAAAGGGCGAAGAAGAAGGCAACGAAAGAAAGAAAGGCAGTTACGCTGCCCGCGGGGTACAAGAGGAAGAAGTAGTAAAAAGTGAGGCACACACGCGCGCGAGGCACACACGCTCGCGTTCCAGACGTCCACGTTTGGGACAGCGTGCCCCATTTAATGAAGGGTGAATATTCGAACTCTTATCCAGTTTTAATACAGGTATGCCTATTTATTGCTAGGTGAGTTTACTGTCACTGCCGGGGGAAGTTAAACAACAAGAGAATGAGATCGTAGCAGAGTTGAGAAAACTAGGGATACAAGTCTATTTCAAGATCAA
>CAZIKD010000215.1:0-4163 GCA_964539725.1 uncultured Candidatus Bathyarchaeia archaeon
CAGTGTCGTTTATTTGATCCAACATGACGGAGGACAGCATCATCTACATCGGCAGTAAGCCAGTTATGACTTATGTAATGGCGGTTCTGACGGCCTTTAACCAGAAGGGTGCGGACGGTGTCACCCTCAAGGCGAGGGGCCAATCGATCAGTACAGCAGTTGACGTGGTAGAGGTCTGCAGGAACCGATTCATCGCGGGGCTCTCCAAGCCTGAAATTGAGATAGGGACAGAGGAGCTCGATGGACAGGACGGCGGCAAGAGGAACGTCTCTACAATCGCCATAAGCATTAGAAAAGAAGAGGGTGAGGCGAAAAAGCCCACCAAGAAGAAGAAGGACGAAGAGTAGCCTCCTTTTCCTCAACCAATTAATTTTCTCTTTCATTCATCGCGTCCAGTAGTCGTTATATTGCGTTCTCACACTCTAATAATCGTGATAGTTTTGAACAGTGTGAAGAAGAAGCTGGAAAAGGGTGGAATTTCTGTTGGCGCCTGGATGAGCATCTTGAATGAGGACGTGGCATCCATAATGGGGAACTCTGGCCTCGACTGGGTGCTATACGATCTTGAGCATGGTCCAGCATCCATCGAGACGACGAGTAGACTTGTCAGAGCCACGGGGAATAAAAAGGCGCTCCCATTCATCAGGCCCGTATGGAACGACATGAATGCTATCAAGCAGGCGCTCGATACAGGTGCCTGGGGGCTCGTCATACCGTGGGTGAACGATGCCGAACAGGCGAAGAGGGCAGTGAGCTACACAAGGTATATGCCTGAGGGAATTCGCGGCTGCGCAGCTGGACGACCGGCCTCAGTCTGGGGACTGTCAGCGGAGGAGTACATGAAGGTTGCCAACGACGAGATTGTTGTCGCGGTCCAGATAGAAACCGCCGAGGCGGTGAAGAACATCGAGTCCATTTGCTCGGTAGAGGGCGTCGACGCGACCTTCGTTGGTCCGAGTGACCTCTCGGCCTCCATGGGTTATCGTAGCCAGTTCTGGCACCCTAAAGTCGTCCAGGCCATGGAGAAGGTGCTTGATGCATGTCGGGCCTCAAAGGTGGCGCCGGGCATAGCCTTCGGGAAGAATATTGAACACTGCGGTGAACTGATACAGCAGGGCTGGAGGTTCATCGGTGTGGGAACTGACTCCGGTTTCCTAGGCGCAGGGCTTAAGTGGAGCCTAAAGAAACTCGGGTATTAGCCCCGCCCTTCCTTCCTAAGCTGAGTATCTTGTCAACGAACCCGAGCAGAGTATCCGCCAGTTCGGGTGTCGCCCATCTGCTCACGGCTAAGACAGTGATCGCTACACCGATGACGCCAAAGGCGAAGCTGATCGGGTAGTGGTAGGTCTCAAGGCCACGGTCCGAGATGATGGTAAAGGGCCAGGTGTCGTAGGATGTCAGGTAGACCGTTAGTGCGATGCGCGGGATGTTGAGGGTGAATAGGAGGAGACTCGATATACCAATCCCGAGTGCTCGTTTCAACGGACTCGCTTTGAGTGGTAAAATAAGCCCAGTCATTACTCCTAAGACATTGAGAGCGGTGCACTCGCGTATGATAGAGACCGTGACGAGGTGCTGCCCTATTAGAGTCATGGTCGTGAATCCGTCTGCTTGCTGCCAGCTGGCAACGTGACCGAAGAGGTTGAGGGCGACAGTAGCAGTCTGTGCTGTGAGGGACTCGATCCAACCAGATGGGACATTGTAGAACACCCAGAGCGTTATGGCAAATATTGCGGTGTAGAAGACGAGGTATCGAGTGGTAGGCGTCGTTACTGCCATGACTTTCTTAAGTGCTAATCGAGTAAAAAATGTGAGCCTTAGCGCTTCCGGTAAAGGATTGTCGCTGCTGCTAGGGCGGTTAATATGCCAGCGATGATAGCCTCGGTCGGATAGGATGGGATGCTTCCGCCGCTTGGTACCGATCCTCCAGTGTTACCGGTTCCCCCCTCTGTGAACCATGAGCTAGGGCCATGGATGTTGCAGACAGCCTGGGCTTTTATTGTCTTTGGGCTGGTTGTACCTATGTTTAGTGTGTATGTCGCCTCTACTGTCGTGGCTTTTGGGAGGTCGATGAAAGATTTTATGGTACCGTCGAGGTCAAGGCTAACCTGGCTGATGTAGTGGCTTGTAGTAGAGTCAGTGTGGCTGACCTTGACGTCGACAATAGTGTTGCCGCCATCTGTGCGGCGTGTGATCGTGATGATGGTTGGAACGTTGGCGTAGACGATAGCCGCAGGGATCACGAGTGTGGCGAGTAGAAAAATGGATAGGGTGAGTTTAATATGATTCATGTATTGTCTTGGTAAACCGCGTTATTTGAACCCTAAGATCCGATAGCAACCTCCATGGTGCTATAAATTCGCGCGCGAGAGGGTTTCTAAGCATCTTGGGGTTTCGGGTGGCGTTTGTGCCAGTCGGTCAGTCCCTGGTAGGCGCGGGCTATTGCGAGTATTGTGTTCTCCTCGTAGGGTTTGCCCATGAACTGGATGCCCGTGGGGAGGCCGGCGCCCGTGAAGCCGTTGGGGATACTGATGGCAGGGAGACCGCATCCGTTACCGATAGCTCCCATGATGTCTTTCGTCGCACCAGGGGCGACTTTGCGGAACTCCTCCCCGATTGGGGTGGCGGGTTTCTTACTGCTTGGGGCGGCGACAGCGTCGTAGGGCTTCATGGCCTCGGTGACGGCTTTAATCATCTTGCCTCTGAGGCGCATGGCTCTTAGGTAGTCGGTGGCGAGAAGGGCGGTTCTAGCGTAAGGTCCCCAGTGGTCCTCTGGTGCGGTGAGGTGTTGTATGGTGCCGGAGTTGACGATGTCCTCGAATGCGCTAGCCGCCTCGGCGTTGAGGATGGTGCGAGTGATGGCCTCGTAAGGTAGATCAGGGAGGTCGATCTCCTCGACGGAGGCGAATCCCTTCAGGGTATTTATGGCCTTATTGAAGTTGTCCTTGACCTCGGGGTTTGCATCGTCTGCGACTCCGAGGAGGACTGCGATGCGTTGTCTACGCTTCGGAGGGCGAGGGTTGTATTTCCATGTTTTTTGTATGGATGTGGAGTCGAGGGGATCAGGTCCGGATATGGCTTGTAGGATTATTCCGCAGTCGTCTGCAGTCTGGGCGAGGGGGCCGAGTTTGTCAAGGGTCCAGCATAGAGCCATGGCGCCATGGCGGCTGATTCGTCCGTAGGTTGGGCGGAGGCCGGCGACGCCACAGTTGTTGGCGGGGCTGAGGATGCTGCCCCAAGTCTCTGAACCTATGGCGAATGGGACGAGGCCTGCGGCGACGGCGGCGCCTGAGCCGCTCGATGATCCACCGGTCCATGTGTCGGGGTTCCATGGATTTCTGGGTGGACCTGTGAGGCTGGCGTTGGGTTGTCTATAGCCCATGCCCCCTGCGAATTCTATCATACTGAGCTTCGCGCAGAGGATGGCACCAGCTTCTTGGAGCTTCTTAACGGCTGTGGCGTCTGTGTTGATGATGCGCTCTCGGAAGGGCTCGGCGCCCCAAGTTGTTGGTATGCCCATAGTGGAGAGGAGATCCTTGGCGCCCCATGGAACGCCGTGTAGAGAACCCCGATAGTTGCCCTCCTCGATCTCCTTCTCGGCCTTCCTCGCCTGCTTTAGGGCAAGGCTTCGAGTTACTGTAACAACTGCGTTGAGACCTAGGCCAATAGTCTCGAGGCGATTCAGGAAGATCTCGGTGAGTTCGACCGGAGAAACCTTGCCCTTGCTAATATGTTTGGAGAGTTCGGATATAGGTGTGTATATGGGGGATTTCATTGCTCACCATCTCCGTGTGGTTTGAAAAATTGATGGGGCTCGTCCCCGTTCTCAAGCTTGACAGCGCGCATCGTTGTAGCCGCATCTAGGATGGCGACGAGTCCCTTTCTCACCTCCTCGAGTTCCTCGACGGTGACACGGTCCCCGTACCGTGTCTCGATTAGGGTGAATAGTATCTCGACCTCGCTGTTGTTAGGCATGGTTGTATCTTATGGGATTGTTTATTTTAGGTTGAGGGGCCTAGCTCCTGTCGTAGGGTTTCGTCAGCCACGCGCGCGCGAGATTTTTGGATTGTTTGCTAAAAATTTAAATGGAGACGCGATAGCGGTCCATAAGTTCCTGGCGCTTCCCCTCGTTCCAACCCGTCACGTCTGTGTAGTACCCCGTG
>CAZIKD010000216.1:0-4161 GCA_964539725.1 uncultured Candidatus Bathyarchaeia archaeon
ATAATCCGCCGTGAAGGTCGGCTAGTAACCCGGATTGGTAGGCGTCTGCCTCGCGTTTATAGTAATTCCAGGTTGATGCCTCAGTGGTTCCAACTGAGGGTTGAAGGATTTTCAATATTAATGACCAGTTTATATCAACATCATTGTCCCGTCCCTTTCCCGAGATTCTATAGATCGCCGTTCCTGTGCCCGCACCACCGTGCACTTGTTTACATTCCCAGTTTGCGATCGTTGATGTATTGTTGTTGAGGGCTTTGCGCACAATTGGTGTCAGTGTTTCTTGATCGATGTTTAGATGCTGATTCAGTGAACCTGCAGTATTTCCCTGATTATTTTGAGTGCGCATGTGTTATGTTTAACAATGAGTTGAGTATAAGTTATTCGTCTTTTTTCCACATGCAGTGGAAGTTGCAGCAGTCGTCTCCCTGCATCAAGGTCTTAGTCCTCTCAAGCCTCAGCTTAGGATAGAAGGCCGTGGTCGAGGCGAAGTCCGTGTTACACAGCATGATGTAGCCAAGGTCCTCTGCGCCCATATCCCTCAGAACCTTGGCATTCAGACACTCCGTGCAGGTGAACCTGTATTCGCTTGGTGCCTCCTTCAGAGTATAGGTTAGGACGTGGCTCCAGTACGGTGACCCATAGGTCTTCTTGATGTAGGCGAGGAAGTCTTGGAAATTCTTGATGCCTACCCTCTTCCCTGCCTCCGCCGCCCACTGCGTCGCCTCTCTCTCATATGCTTCCTTGATTATCTTGTGGGCCTTCTCCCTCCCCAGAGTCTTCTCGAGCTCCCTCGCCAGGGTTACACTGGGGGAATACTTCTCGCGTATATGTTCCTCATAAGTAAGGCCCACCTTCTCACTCCACTTCGGGTTGCCTTTTCTCTCCATCACAATTTCACCATAGGTGATTAGTGTTAACAGAGGATAAGGATATTGAGGAGGAGCTTATCAAGGGCCAAGAATCTCATCACCGACCTTTCTCAAACCAGTCACGTGACCAGTCACCGAGACCACTACGTGAAGCCTCCAAGTTCCGCACCAAGAAATCGTTAGAAGGCTCGAAAGCTCTTAGGACGCACCCAATGAACGCCTCCCCATACAAATTGTACAAATTCACGGCTCTCAGCATATTCCTAAACATGAACCAATAATAGTCACGCACGCCCACACTAGTGTAGAGTCTATTCGCTCGCGCTGTCCCGCTTGAGCCTGATGGCTAGCCTCCTGTCGCTGGGTGTCTGGAGGAGGTGCTTGAGGAGCTGCGCGCGCTCGCGATTTTATCTAATTCAAGATTTGTTTTTACTACGCAGTTCCTTAATCCACTCCTCTCGTTCCTTTCTTATTTTATCCATTGACTCCTGCATTAATTTTTCATTCTCCTTACTTACTTCTGAAAACATCCTCATTTGATTACGTTCCATTTCTACAGCTAATTCACGTAATCTCCTATCATCTGGCGACTCAATATATATCTTATTATTATATATAATATTTTGCTTCGGAATTCTTGTCTGTTCAATAATAGTAATATCTACTATTAAATTCTTTTTTAGTTGGTCGAAAATACTATCCATCATATCTTATCCATCCTATTTTTAAATTCAACAAAACTAATTTTTTTACTATTATAATCCATAACGATATTAATTATATTTATAAATCTATTATAATCTTTAATAAAATCTTCTACTCTTAATTTAGTGGAATGTAAATACTTAGCGATGTTATTTAATTTTTCTAATTCATCTACATCTAAGCTAGCATAGCCTGAATTATATAACATGATTTCTAAGCTCAGTAGTGTTTGCGGACTCATGCCTCTTTTTTTAGCATCCTCAATATGTTCTGAAACCACATTAATCTTATTGTGATCAAGTTCATTTTCTCTAATTAAACTGTCCAAATTTAATAGATTGTCGATAATCTTTGATTGGCTTTTGCCTTTTTCTAAATGACTTATTGTGTTTATTCTCAGTATCTGGTCTTTTGTAAGTTTAATCTCACTGCCCTCATTATTCTTAACTACAATTATTGGGGTTGACCTAGTACCACTTCTATTGAGGTTTTTTGTTTTATCAATTCTATCCTTTGGGTTTGGTACCTCTGCCTGATTGCAGATGTCCTCGATTCCTTTGAATGAATCGTAAATTTTAGCCCTACTACAATTTTTAACGCCCTTAATAATTTGGTTTATTGACGGAGCCTTTCCCTTCTTCTGATAATAAGTTTTAACATAGTCCACTACTTCTCGCTGAAAATCGGACAAGCCCGATCGATCTTAAAATTCGTTGGGTCTTAATAAAGATTAAATTATTTTATAGAATTGGCTTCAAGTAGAACGTTCTCATCGTTCTGACCCATTTCATCCCGTTCTTATCTCGTTCTTAATGGAGTTTTTCGTTCTAAATCGTTCTTATTGATTCTTAAGAATGAAAAGTAAACAGGGTCTATTCTTCCTCCCCGTAATATACCATAGACGTGTTGACCATGCTGATGTCGCCTTGCCTACAGTCTTGCTTTTGAGAACGCGCACACGAGCAAGGCTTCATAGAATCAGAGCACGAAGCAATGTCAGAGACAAGTCAATGGTTTTTCCAACAGGAAATATTGAGCATTCGAAGGATTTTCATCAATAGGAAGAAATGGCTAGCATACGAGCTCAATCAACCACGTCTTGAGAAAATAACATTCCACTCTATTAGACGCTGGCATGGAACTGTATACTGCTTCAAGAACGGTCTATTGAAAACACAGATTCGGCTAGGACATCGTAGCATACTAAATACAATGAAATATGTTCACATGGCAGAGGCCTACTTCAAGGATATACCAATCAAGTACGATGCAAGATCAGCCAACACAGATGCCGAGTTCAAGGAACTAATCTCAAAGGGCTTCGAACACGTGATGGAACAAGACGGCGTACACTACTTCCGAAAAGCCGAGCTCATGTAAAGGTGGGATCAGTGAATATGTTGGTGGGATCAGTGAGATTTGAACTCATCCAACTGTGGAGATGTCCCCCGCAATCCCCTTTTTTCTTTCATCAATTAAGTGGAAGTGAGGATAAGATTATTGCATGTAAGATGAGGCTTGTGCCAAAGTAAATTTGGGTTAAGATTTTTTGATTATCCAGCTGAATTTAGGATTAGGATATGCCCATAATCCAAATAGTTATAGACGCTAGAATCTTACCATAAAACATGACGATTCTCAGACACAGTTTTGGTCCAACAACTTTGGCTAAGATGAGCGATCCCAGGGATCTGAAACAGGTTTTGAATGACCCTTGGCTAGAGTCTGAGACGGTTATCATAAAGCCCAATCTCGTAGCCTCAGCCCCGGGTGCTTACACCAGCCCAGAGACCCTAAGGATAATGCTTGAAAACCTCGATTCCCGAGTAGTTGTCACAGAGGGCCACTGCTTAGCTCGCTCCATGAAGCTGACTCGCATAGATGAGTGGGCCAAGGCACCTGCGGAGGATGGCATGAGCATCACGGTCAAGGGCAAGAAGGTTAACTGGATCTGGCTCATGTCCGACGAGGGCTGGAGATGGCAAATCAGTCACCCCGGCTGGCGCTGGTTCAGGGAGGGAGGCCACTGGGACCAGATCAAGAAGGAGGAGAAGCTGTTCCTCGACGCTCTTGGGTTCACGGATCTCTTCCAGGAGTTCGGCGTCGAGTACGTTAACGTCACTGATGAGGTGTGGAGCGGCAGGGTAGCTGACCCGGTTGAGGTTAAGCGGGTGGTGGAGTCACGCTTCAAGCCGGTTTTTAAGGATAAGCTCTACGGCATGTTGCCGAAGAAGCTCTACGATCTACGTGGATCGACGTTCATCAGCTTATCGAAGCTACAGTCGTATCCAAGCTTCACCATGAAGAACCTCTTCGGTTTGATACCCGATCCTCTGAGGCCCAGCTGGCATGGGGTGAAGCACCTGAGGCTTGCAGACAGCATAATTGGCATTAACAAGGTGTACAGGTCTTTCTTCAACGTCTATGGTATTTGTGAGACGCTGTATGCCCCGATGGTTAGACATCCGGAGGGGAAGTTTTCTGATCCGGATGGGACGAGATATAATGTCGGGGAGGGTTTGGGGGTCGTGGCGTTTGGCAGAGACCCTGTGTCTCTCGATGCGATATTCTGTAACTTGGCGGGATT
>CAZIKD010000217.1:0-4157 GCA_964539725.1 uncultured Candidatus Bathyarchaeia archaeon
TGCCCGGATAGTCCAAGCCAAATCACAGCTATGGGGTAAGACGATTATTAAACGATGAGTTTTGATGACCTCACGGGTTGAGAGCAACCAAAGGATAAAAAAGCCAGACAGATGATATACACCTAGGAACATCAGACGGCGATACATTGGAGCTAATAATCACAGCTGCTGCCCTTTTATTAGTCACTGTAGCTGCCTCCATCGTCTTCTACCGCAAGATACAGGAGGCCACATTTGAGTACGAGGGCGCCAAGGAGTCCGTCCACAACATCACCTTCGGCTTCACCCGCCAGGTCAACCGTCTACAACAGGACATAGTAAAAGCCGAGAACGAGGCCACCACGGCGAAGATGATCGCATCCGAGGCCTTCAGAAACAGCGGCGAGGCGAAGGAAGCTACACTCAAAGGGCTCGAGGCTGTTAAGAGCCTCCAGGACCGCGTAGATTCCACCGAGTCGGAGGTAGAATCCATCCGGAAAGAGGTTCAAAAGCTCGCCCTAGCACCGAAGCAGCGAGTCATCGCCCGCCAGGAAGTGACGGCGCCAATCCCCGTTCAGCAGGGCAACGTCCTCGCCCAGCTCACAGAGACCGAGTTCACCACCCTCAAAAAGATCGCCGAGCTAGGTGAGGGCACCGTTCCGAAGATCAAGGCCCATATAGGCACCACGCGAGAACATACTGCCCGAATGCTCAAAAAGCTCTTTGAATCCGGCTTCGTCGACAGGAGCACGAACGCAATGCCCTATAGATATAGCGTTCGCAAAGAGATACGTGACATCCTACAGCAACAGCCAGATCAGAGACCAACGTTATAGGGCTCCAGTCAGTTAGAAACAATCCACTCTTGTGAAAGATCAGAATAATGAGGGTACTTATTTAATAATCGTTTCATCGGGGTAGTCTTTATAGGCCTTCAAATATCAGAATAGCAGAATGAAGACTAATAGCGTAGATAGGGCACCGCGAATGAGCCCCGCCAAGGGCGTCGAGATCATTATTCTCGGCAGCAGCGAAAAGGTCATGCTCACCCACATTATCGCCCAGCCCGGTGCAGTCGTCCCCGACCATAAGCACCCCCACGACCAGATAGGCACTTGCATCCAGGGCGAGGGGATTCTAACCTCCGGTGGTAAGAAGTTCAAGACCGTTCCCGGCGCTAGCTGGTACATTCCAGGTGGTGAGAGCCACGACTGGGTAAACTCCAGCAAGGGCGAGACCATCCTAATAGAGACCTTCGCACCGCCACGCGAAGACTATCTATCAAAAGCCAAGTAAACATTGAGTGAGCAACCCCTTGAGCCAGCGGACGCCCCAGTTTTTGCAGTGCATAATCGAGGCAGGCTATCAGCTTAGCCCCGACGCGTACGCCTACTTAAACGGGCTCCCCGCTGAGACATCAGACAATATTGTACTTAAGGCAGTTCTCAAGGCCGGCTCCTCCCCACAGCCCCCCTTCGTCCTTGATAAGGGCTTCCTGCTCGCCCTCGTCGAGACGCCGAGGCCCGAGCCCTTACCTCAGAAGAACCGTCCCCTCACTGCCAGGGACAAGGGCGTAGCTCTTAAGGTCCTAGAGGAGGAACCCGCCCAACCTGCAAGCGACGCCGAGGGCTTCCTACAGTACTTCCAGAGTCGTTACGATCGCCTCGAAGCTATTCTAAAGCGGCGCGTAGACATCAAAGACGCCATACCAATTGAGCAGGCACTCAAGCTCCCCGTCAAAACTAAACTCAAGACCACGGGCATCGTCACCGAGAAGCGTACTCGGGGCAACAAGCTCTTCATAGAGCTTGAGGACCGCCGCTCGAGCATCAGCGTCATGGCGAGCGACGCCGAGACCATCCGTAACGGCCTCGAGCTACAGGAGGACCAGGTCATAGCTGTCGACGCCGTCAAGTACACCGATGACCTACTCATAGCCAACGACTGGATATGGCCCGATGTCCCAATCAACACACCTCGACGCAGCGCCGAGCCATTATGTGCCGCACTTCTAGCTGATGTCCACATCGGTTCGAAGTACTTCCGAGCCGACCTCTTCGACAAGTTCATTGACTGGATGAACCTGGAACTCGGCCCAGTCCAGAGCAGAGACGCCGCAGCTCGCGTAAAATATGTCATTATTGCGGGGGACGTCGTCGACGGCGTGGGTATCTACCCTGAGCAGCTCGATGAACTTACTATATCCAACATCCGCGAGCAGTATCGCGCTACCGCGGAGCTACTCAAGCAGCTTCCCGACTACGTCGAGATAGTCATCACGCCCGGCAACCACGATGCCACACGGCACAGTATGCCCCAGCCCCCCGTCCCCAAGGAGTACGCCAAGGAGCTACACGACGACCCTAGGGTAAAGATGCTCTCAAGCCCCTGTAGGCTCAACCTTAACGGAGTAGAGATTCTAGTCGAGCATGGCAAGGGGATGGACGACATACTCAGCAGCACACCTGGCTACGAGTTCCACCACCCCATCAAGGCGATGGAGCTCCTGTTTAGGTGCCGCCACCTCGCCCCCCGCTACGGCCAGAGCACTCCCATTGCCCCCGAACGCACCGACAGACTCGTTATAGGAAGTATACCCGACGCTTTTCTCATGGGCCATATCCACATAAACGAGACCAAGCGCTACAAGGGCGTTACCCTCGTATCTGCTGGTTCGTGGCAGGACCAAACCCCTTTCCAGAAACGTATGCAGATTGAGCCAACAACAGGCGTCGCCACAATCTTCGATCTACAGACACACCAGACACTGGACCTCGACTTCAAGCGCTTTTAGTCAAGCCACGGGCAACAATACCCGCTACTCTAACCGGTTCTGGTATTCTTGTCAAGGACGCTGAGTATCTTAACACCGCCTGAGCCCACTCCTTGGACTCCTCAACGACCTCGAAGAACACGGGTGGAGTACCCATCTTGGTGGTAACGGTGTAAACATCCCCGAGCCTAGCTATCGGTGCCCACCTCTCCTCCCAATCCGAGAAGTGGGTCTTCAACGCGGAGAGAACCGACGCGCTATTGGGCTTAGCACCCGAGTAAACGATCACAGGCACACCGAGCTCATCGTTCAACCTGTGAGGATCGATGACATTGAACCCAGCGAAGGAGACTCCACCAAGGATCACCGCGTCGCATCGGATTTTTACGAGCATCCCCAGAAGCACATCTGTGGAGTCCCGCCCGTCTACAGTGACACTCCCTAACCGAATAAACTCGACGCGATTCCCAACCATCTCAACCGAGCAGAGAAGCGTTGACTGATCTGGCTTGAAGGCTTCGAAGCAACCATCCTCGACCCCGACGAGGCTGAGAAGACTCAATACTTCTCGAGCCTACCCTTGATCTTGCACTTTATAAGGAACAGGGAGTACGACTTTTTTGGTACTTTAACCTCTCCGCTGAGAATCACGATCTTCTCTATCCCCCTGAGTGCCTCGGAGTCCACATCCTTCTCGAAGACAAGCGTACCACTACTCTCGATCCTGAAGGGCCCCATTTCCCTGCTTATATCGAGGACGTCGTTCTTCGACAGAGTTACTTCACCCTCGTCCTCCAAGGTGAGAACGAAGCTCCCCGTCGCTTGAACCATACCCCCACTAGCAACCAACTCGCCTAGCTTCTCAGGCGAAGAGTCCCCATTTATATAAGCCTTCAGTGCTGAGTTCACCAAGTCGCTTACGCGCTTACCATCCTTTTTCGCCATTGAGAACACCTCGTTGTAAAGCCCTGTATCGAGGCCCCTGATGGCGACTGTCTTGCGCGTCATGTTTACAGTGCGACCTGATTACTTGTTAACATGTTTACTTGTTAACAAGTAATCTTATAAGCTTATCGCGGAAGTTCTTCTTTCGCCGACGTTAGACGTGTTATGGAGACTACATTATGGCTCGAGTTGTACCCCTGAGAGATGCGTTAAACGGCGATAAAAGTCGATCGGTCGGCAGAGTTGCGCCAAGGGAGACGAATTTCGTTAAATATACTCAGATCTTTCGTCAGCTCTTGCTGCTCAATGAGAAGAATGATTTAGCTACGACCTTGAAGAATATTCAGGAGCTCCTTAATTTTAGTGAGAATATTTTTAGCTCACCGTCGGTGGCGGAGACTTTTCTCTATTTCTGTTTGCATGGGGCGGCGACTGCTTGGGTGTTGCAGACGGAGTTGAG
>CAZIKD010000218.1:0-3855 GCA_964539725.1 uncultured Candidatus Bathyarchaeia archaeon
CGCCTGCTCTATGTCTTTGACGGCGACTCCGATGTATGCGACTCCTTTGATCATGATGGTCCGCCAAAGAAAATGTGTTATCCTTTATTTAATCTGATATACGCGCGCGCGATAGTAGACAGCTGCTATTCATACTCCAAAGGCTCCGGCGATGTCGGACACCGACTGGAGCAAAGCTAGGTCAACCATTCAATTACAGGTTATGAGTTATCGTGAAGTGATGATAAGTTATTCGTCCTCTTTCACGCTTCCCTCCCCCAGCGGCTTGTTTCTAGGCTTTATCAGTGAACCAGTGAACCATAGCCTGACAAATTGAAGTCCAAGCGCTCCTAAGTCTTCACGTTTTTAACTACTTGACTCTACTCATCCTCTATGTCTATTGGAATCAAGGCTAAATTCGTCGTCGGTTTCGACGGCGTCGAGCACAGGATCATACGCGATGGCGTGGTGATCGTAGATGGTAAGAGAATCAAGCACGTCGGCAAAGGCTATGAGGGCAAAGTCGATAAATGGATCGATGCCTCGACGGGACTTGTCATGCCGGGGCTCATCAACACCCACATCCACGCCGCAACTGCCCCTAAGGACAAGGGATTCATAGACGATATAGGAGCCCGACACTTCTACATGAGCAGCCTTGGCGAAAACCTCACCGCACTCGGTCAAGCGATGAAGGCACCCGACTATGAGGTTTTCGCAAAGTTCAGCCTCGCAGAGTGCCTCAAGAGCGGCAACACCACAATAGTCGAGATCGGCATGCTAGAAAATCTTGGCGTCGAGAAGACTACTAGCGTGATCAATGATCTTGGAATCCGGGCCACAGAGAGCCCAATCGTAGCCGACGGGGTCTGGGAAAGGAGTCAGGCCGCTGATCTAAGGACAAAATGGCTCGGACTAGAAGCAGGGCTGAAAAAGCTCGACGAAGCAGAAAAGTTCGTAAAGTCTCACATCGGCGCCTGCCAGGGGCGCCTTATGCCGGCAATCTACGGAGACACCGTCGACAAGTGCAGTGCAGAACTACAAAAGGCTATCCGCGTAAAGGTGAACGAGCTGAAGGTTCCCACCACAATCCATGCCGGCCAGTGGGTGGTAGAGTTCAACAACATGATTAGGATGTACCGTCGGACCCCCATCGAGTTCCTTAGCGACACGGGGTTGCTCGGACCAGACCTCATAATCGGCCATGGCTGGGCTATTGCTGGCCACCCGCTTGTAAGTTACCCCCCCGTGGATGGTGGAGACCTAGCCATACTCGCCAAGAGCGGCGCAACTGTGAGTCACGACCCACTTGTATTCGTTAAACGTGGGAACAGTATGCACAGCCATACTGCCTACTTAAAGGCAGGAGTTAACGTTAGCATCGGCACCGACACTGTACCTCAAGATCTCCTCAACGAGATGAGGATAGCCAGTTATACGTCTAAGCTGGCGGATGGGGATTGTCATAGCGGAGCAAGTAGAGACATCTTCAACAGCGTCACTCTCTCAGGAGCAAGAGGGCTCGGCCGCAGCGACTTAGGCCGCCTCGCTCCTGGAGCACTCGCTGATATCGCCGTCGTCGACATGGAGACCTTCAACGGCGTTCCCTATCGCGACCCCATAAAGAACCTAATTAACAGCAGCCAGCGCGCTGACGTAAAATGGGTTATGGTAGACGGTAAGATCGTGGTGGAAGAGGGGAAACTCACAACAATCGACGAGAGGAAGCTACTAAGGGATGTCCAGAAGACGGCCGAGGGCATATGGGAACGGATACCCGAGCACCACTACCTTAAGCACAGAGCCGATGAGATAAGCCCGCTCGCATATAAGATCTGGGAAGGGTAAATTCTCCACTTATGGCTAAAAATTTTTATCAAGTGATGGGTCTAAGCTTTTTGAAGGCGTCTGCTCCGAAATTCAGCGCTCTTGTGTTCAGATCTAGGAACCTATCGGGAATGGAATCCTTCATAACCGCTATGATTTCGTTCTCTCCGAAGGGAAGAACGTTTGAGGCGACGAGTGCCCCCAGCATTACTACATTTGTAGCAATTGGGTCCCCTGCCTTCTCGGCGAGGCCCGTGGCGTCGAAGACAGCTATCTTGCTACTAACTTGATTCAGCAGCTTGAGAAGGTCCTTCTCACTCGGGTATTTTCGTATCCCAATGATGACCTCAACCGGGGGGATCTTCTTACTGTTTACAATGGCGAGCCCCCCCTGCCTTAGGTATGTGACCCCTCTTCGCGTCGCCTCGGCGAGTTCGAATCCGAGTAGTGCATCCGCTTCCCCCGGCCTGATTTGGGGTGAGTACGCCTCACCAATTTGGATGTGACCCATAACAGGGCCACCGCGCTGAGCCATCCCATATGTTTCGCCTATGCGGACGTGGAGCCCCTGCTTAATCGCAGTTTCAGCAATGAGACGTGTTGCCAGAAGTGTACCTTGACCACCGACACCAGCGATGACTATGCGAGTTGTCTCCATCAAGAGTCTCTCCTGTGAATGCAACCCAAGTTACACACCTGGGCACAGACCCCGCAGCCCATACAGATCGTCGGGTCGATGCTCGCCTTCTTCTTTTCCTCGTTGAAGTTAAGGCCTGGGCATCCGAAGGTGCTCAAGCACAGTTTACAGCCGACGCAATTCGACTCGTCGACCTCGTATTGGACGGGGCGATTTGGCCTCATCTGACGTATAGCTTCAGTAGCACAGATGCGTCTACTCACAACCATAACGACTCCATCGGTCTGAAGCATCCTCTTGAAGGCGGCTTCTGTTGCCTTAATGTCGTATGGGTCGGTGACCTCGACGTGATCGACGCCAACAGCTTTAGCGATAGCCTCAATGGAGATGCTCTTCGTGGGTTCACCCATCGCCGTTTTACCCGACTGGGGGTTAGGCTGGAACCCGGTCATCGCGGTGATGCTGTTGTCCGCTACAACTATCTTGATATTGGTTTTCGTCTGGACAGCGTTCATAAGGGCGGGTATAGCGGCGTGGAAGAAAGTACCGTCCCCGATCCAAGCGATGGAGTCGACTCCAACCTGGCTCATCCCCTGACTGACGCCGAGGCTCGCACCCATGCAGAAGTAGGTATCCTCGTAGCTCATAGGCGGCGCCCAGGCGAGGCCGTAACAGCCGATGTCACCGTTTATGACGACTTTATGGATATCTCTTCTAACAGCCTTCACGGCACGCTTTAGAGCGTAAATACTCGGCCTGTGGGGGCAGCCGGCGCAGACGGTGAGCATTCTGCCAAAAATCATATCCTTAGCTTCATTCTCCAACTCCCCACGGGGGGTCGGCGGGAGCTTCTCTCCGAGCATCTCGGCGATGACATCGTCCACAATAACAGGCATCAACTCGCCCTCGCCGGGGAGCTTACCGTTTATTCTCCCGTATAGCTTCACACCTGGGTTAGCATCCTTTGCCAACGCCTTTACGTGTAACTCTACAAATGGATCGGGCTCCTCTGTGACCAGGACCTTGTCGACGCCCTTTAGGAGTTTGGAAATGAGTCCTTCGGGGAGGGGGTTAGAGGTACCGAGCTTGAGGACCGCTACCTTCTCCTTCGCCCCAAGTTTAACGAGTGTGTCCATGACGTAGTTATAAGTCTGTCCAGTGGCGATTACACCCACCTTCTCTCTGCCCGTCATCGTCAACTGGTTCAGGGGTGATGTATCGAACTCCTCTTTGATCTTAGCGATTTTCTCGTTCGCCTCCTTCTCCCTACCATAGAAGAGCTTGTTAAAGCCCGCCACGACGTAGCTAAACTGATCGAAGTCAAACTTAGCCTCACGGTTTAGTTTCTGAAGCTTACCAAGCTTGACGTTGCTCCTCATGTGGCTGACTCGAGTCACCATTCGTAACATGAC
>CAZIKD010000218.1:3865-4157 GCA_964539725.1 uncultured Candidatus Bathyarchaeia archaeon
CGGAGAGCTCGTAGGCGTAGACTGTGAAGTCCTTAGCGTCCTGGGGGTCGCTGGGCTCGAGAGCGGGAACGCAGTTCTGCTTTGCGAGCCACCGTTGGTCCTGCTCCTGTCCACTGCTGTGCTGACTAGGGTCATCAGCGCTTACGAAGACGAGGCCACCCTTGACGCCCCTAAGGGCAGCCATCTCCATTATGTCTAGCGCCACGTTGAGACCGACGTGTTTCATGCTCACCAACCCGCGCTGGTTGCACATTGATGCCCCGTAGGCTACCTCGAAGGCGACCTTCTCGTT
>CAZIKD010000219.1:0-4132 GCA_964539725.1 uncultured Candidatus Bathyarchaeia archaeon
ATGAGATCGTAGCAGAGTTGAGAAAACTAGGGATACAAGTCTATTTCAAGATCAATAAGGTTGACCCAAAGACAAAGGCTTGGGAACACTCCATCGGATTCTACAAGGTGCACTCCAAAGAGGAGACCGACAAGGTTTGGGAAATAATCCGCAAGCATTATGACAAATGGTCTAAACACTCCTCTTCGTAAGGTACGCGCGCGCCTACGCGTGAATTTACATTGCTGAGAGTGTAATACCCCGAATATTTTGTGACTCGTCGCGCGTACCCTGGTGCATTATTGAGGGTGAAGCGCATTTTGGGGATTGTTGTTGGATGTAATCACACATCTCAATGCGAATAAACCCTCCCCGTGTCTGCTGTTTACCCCGGTGGGAGCGAATGAAGGGTTAAAGCAGCGAAAGCTCCCCCAAGTCGCAGAGCCTTGAGTGCACGCGGGTAAACCGCTCGGGGTTGGCACGGTGATCTCGCTTGTGCACTTATTATTTCATTGAAAAAGAAACTTCATCGCTAGGCTATTCAGTCATATTTTTAAAATAAAAAGTGTACATAAAAAAATATGCGAGTTAAAGGTTTCTCAAACGTTATGAAAAATGTTTTTATTGGCTAGTGGAGGCGTATTAAGGGTATACTCCAATGGCTTAAGCGTGCGTTGGAGACCCATACGCCGCCCATCTTCTTTACGCTTCTATCAAGTTTGATCCAATCTACTCTCGCTAATTTTTTCGGCCTGGTTGTTATATAGCCGGAGTCCTGGAGGAGAATAGTGATTTCGGTGATGAGATCGTTTGGCAGGTAGTTTAGGACATCCGGGAATACTGTATTTGAGTCGGGTCTTCCGCTATGGTTCTTCTCATTGTTGGAGATGTGTGTCGCTTGTTCGGGGTTCGTTCCTGTTTTCACCTACTTTTTGAGTATTAGGTAGTCGCGTGCCTTGGCTGTTAGTTGATTTCTACTTTTATCCCCGGTGAGGATCTCGTTGCGCATTAATGTTTTACGAATATCCCTAGATAAGCCTGTGATGGCAGTGCACTCGTCCCGTGACTCGTATATCCTCTGTAGCTCCGCCTTGTAGTAGTTGATCATGTTCTCGAAGTTCTTCTCCTGGAAGGTCAAACCCGTCATGTGGTGGAATCTCTCATCTCTTAGATTTGTTTGGGACTTTGTATTTGCGTTGGCACGTATTTCTTTGTCCTGGTAGGCCTGTTTGAGTTCCGGATCCTTGTTGTACTTCATCGCCCTGAGGTCGCTGAGTACTATCCATTTTGTGACCCCCATCTCGGCGGCGATCTCAATGCTTGAGTGATCCTGGCCTATCCCCTTCAGTATTAGGAGTCGACGTGCCTCCGGGCTAATAGCATCATTCGTCATCGTTGTTCCTCTTTCTTGTACTTACCTATACTCCTGTTAGAAATCGGTGAGTTAATCTTCCTCCGCGAGCGCTTCGAATAGTGCACTTAATTTGCACCGAGCTCGCGGAGTGGGCCGATTGATTTATTCGGGTTTTTTGCCTGCGCGTCCCTTTCCACGCCTTATTCTTGGGTGACCCATTTCTTCACGGCCTCTTCTATTGCTTTTGAGAGATCGCCCTTTTTCCCGCCAAACCTCTCGATCGTTCTATATCTGAGTTTCTTCTCAAGCTCATTCGAGAGTTCTACGCCGATTCGACCCATCTTCTTATTCAACCGCCAGTATTTTGTTCAGCCCACGCTAAACATTTTTACAGAAAGCAAAGTATCAGCTGCAATCGAAGGTCTTTATTCTTTGTATTTTCATCGTTCATTTCACTTTGCTTATCCGCAAATATAGATATATGTGTACTAGCTTATAAAGACATGTATCTAGGAGTCTAGATGTCTAGGTAAGTATGTGTTTATTGATTAGGGTTTGCGCATACGACGATCCCCTCCAGCTTCTCCTTAGACCCAGTTGTCTGGCTACCGGCGCGCGCGCCTCATACACTTCCAATTTAGAATCTAACCAAATCAACAGTCAAGCAGATAATAAATTTTCATGCGCTCGCCCATGTCTAAACTTATTTTCACTGCATCTTGTGTAAGAAGTAAAAACCCTGAGTCAGTCTACCCTCATAAACATAGGATTAAGGCGATCGAGTCTTCAACAATCTCGCACGCGAAGAGACTTAAGCGCCACTAAACTACTCTATCCTTTTAAACCGAACATTAAAACTCAGAGACATGAGCGCGCTGCTTCGAAGCCTCGGAGTCGAGGGCAACATCAAGGTAATGGCGGCGCAGACCCTCGTAGGCATGATAGGCTTCGGAGCACTCTTCGCAGTATGGCAACCATACGTACTATCCACAGGTTTAACAGTCGTCGACATCGGCTTAATACAAAGCGTACTAAACCTAAGCACCACGGTGGGACTATTTCTCTGGGGAACCTTAAGCGACCGAATCGGCAGAAAACCAGTGATCCTAGCCAGCCACGCCTCAAGAGCCCTCTGCGCAGCCGCCCTAATCGTCTCCCCCAGCCTCTTCTGGCTGCTCGCCTTCGCCTTCTTCGCAGGCTTTTCAGCGCTCTTTCAGCAGGGAAACCCAGCGCGAAGCGCCCTAATAACAGAATCCGTGCCCCCAGAGAAACGAGCCTCAGCATACAGTGTCCTCATGGCGTCATCCCAGATCACAAGTATGATCACAGCCTCCGCCGGCGGCTACGTAGCCCTGGTACTCGGCTACCAACCCATCTTCTGGGTTGCCTTCCTCGGGGAAGCCGCAGGCGTAGCCAGCTTAGCCCTATGGCTGAAGGAGACTCATAAACCGGGAGCCATCGAGCGTAAACCGCTGAGACAGGTCATCAGCGAGACTCTCATACCCGAGAAAAAGGTCAAAGACCTCTACGCTATCCTCATCCTAATCGGCATAGGATACGGAACTGGCTACTCCATCTTCTTCGGCACCCTGGTAGCAAACTATGGACTATCACCTTTCGAGATCGGCCTCCTCTCCACAGCTTTCAACCTCTCATGGGGACTCTCATCGATACCCCTCGGAAAGCTAGCCGATAAAATAGGGAGGAAACCAATGCTCCTCGGCTCATGGTTCTTCTCAATAACAACCGTCACCGGATTCCTAATATTCCGCAGCTTCCCCGCTTTTCTATTATTCAACATCACCAGCGGACTCGACGGCAGCTTCTGGGTTCCAAGCTGGGTGAGCCTCGTCTCAGAACGCGTCGAACCCAGTGAGAGAAGCCGGATCCTAGGCAAACTTGATGCCTATAACAGGTTGATGGGCATACCCGCACCCTATTTCGCCGGATTACTCTACACAAACTATGGCTTCGCAGCGCCCTTAATTGTGCTCCTATGTTGCAGCTTAGCTTGGGGGGTTCTCCTCTTCAAGCTTCAAGACGCCAAGATACGTAAATAAGTGCGCGATTGATTTCTAGGATCTTGATAACCTCACTATCGCGCAAGCGCAAAGCTAGGAAAATCGCATAGCGCGCGCATTATGCTTGGTCGATTAGTTGCGGATAATTCGAGCGCGTGCGTTTTTCAGAGTATCTTGTTTGAATCTAAAAGGGATTTGAGGTACGCGCATTTCCTTGTTTCTCTTAATAAGCTAAAATGTTTATAACAAACCATTAAGGATTTGAGACAGCTAGGTGAAAAACAATGGAACCCCCAAAGAAACTATACAGGTCAAGAAAAGGCAAGATCCTTGCAGGCGTCTGCGGTGGTTTAGCCGAGTACTTAAACCTAGATCCAACGATCATCAGATTGGCTTGGGTTATTTTTAGCCTAGCTTATGGCGTTGGAGTCCTCGTATACATAATTGCCTGGCTACTAATTCCAAACAACCCATATTGATTAAACGAAAAAATGCAATTTCAGTTAGGCAAATTCTTCAGTAAAAACACAACACCGAAAAAATCAATTTAGGTCCGTGCGCACGACTCGCCACAGATCTGATCTTTGTTTCCGTGTTTGTTTTCACACCAGACGCCAATCATTGCACTGATTGTCTTTCGCTCCCTAGCTAAACGGGGCTCCTCGCTCATCTTAACTGAATTAAGCGGCAGACTAAAATTTTAATTAACCGTCACACACTTCTTGGCCCCCTCATCGGAAGAGTTCTGATGTTTATCCATTAATCGCCGTGAAAACAC
>CAZIKD010000220.1:0-4123 GCA_964539725.1 uncultured Candidatus Bathyarchaeia archaeon
CAGATGAGGAACACGGCGGTTTCCAGTGTGAACAGGGCCCCGAGACGGACCACTAGCCGCTCACTAAGGAGAAGCTCCATAAGCAACCCAAATCCAACGGGCTTCAACTTGCCTATGTCGCGTTCACGCACGTGACTAGCCTGAACCTGAGTCAACGCCTTACTAATCTGAAACAAACCCAACAACCCTTGAATAGATGGTAGATAAGCATGCGCGCGCACTTTTGTTCTATCGTTTAGTAGCAAAGCCACCACCTAAAATTAATCCCAACACTGCTCCAAGTGCGATGCCCACACCGATACCTATACTGGGAATCAACATTCCAATTGTGAGACCAATCCCAGCTCCTATTGCAAGCCCAATTCCAGCACCATTGGCTTGATCATCTGTAGTAGTCATTTTAATTGCTTCACCTCCTTTCCAAGTAAGCTCGTCAGATTTTCAGTAAGAATCCGTTCCATAGAGAAAATCCTAACGCCCACCAAAAGAACCAGCGCGTTTAAGACGTTGATATACTCTATTCTCCTCATATCTATTGATGTCTTAGCTTCACTCACATCCTACACCTCAGACGGCTGAAGAGTCGTTGGATGGGAAATATATAGCAACTTGAAGAGTGTTGATTAAAGTTTAGGAGCCATGCTAAACCTTTAGTATCGTTATAATGAGTTGGTGAATCATGGGGGATCTAAGCAGCCTCCTTTTCGAACTGTCCAGCGACGAGCGCATGACCATACTGGAAAATCTTCATAAGGAAGAGCTTAAGCTCAGCCACATCGCCAAGAGGCAGGACATAACCGTCCCGGAGGCGTCGCGGCACCTTCAGAGACTCTCGGAGGCCCAGTTAATCCAAAAGGACCCGGAAGGGTCCTACCACCTCACATCCTACGGAGAACTCATACTCCGACAGCTACCCGGACTCGACTTCATTTTAGGTAATAGGCAATATTTTCTGGAGCATGACACATCTCATCTCCCTCACCAATTCATCAGCAGAATCGGTGAACTTTCCCTCGGCTCACTGAATAAGGATGCATTGGCATGTATCGCTTACGCTGAGCTTGCGCTTAAACAGGCTGAGGAGTATAGCTGGAGTTTAACTGATCAAGTCATCGCCAGTTCCTCGACAATTATTGAGGAGAAGATTAGGGAAGGAATAAAAATGCGATCCATGCTCCCAGAGAAGCTGGTAATACCCCCTGGCTATAATCCGTCTTTCGGTGTTGAGAGGCGAACTTTACCGAAGATTGAGATAAGGGTGATGGTGACTGAAAAGGAAGCCATGTTTGGGCTTCCCTTTTTAAGCGGACAGATGGATTACGCTCAAATAATAAGCAAAGATACGAAGTTTCGTGAATGGTGTAAGGATCTTTTTATTTTTTACTGGGAAAAAGCGAAGCCTATCCTATCTTTCCCCAATATGAGATCATGAGTGGATGTGTACGTAAATCATCACGCTAAGTTGTAGTCTATCTGTTTGATAATAGGTTCTCGACCCCTCTTTTACAGAATATGTAAGAGAAAAGGATCAATACAGCGCTGAGTATTAGTGATATGGTGAGCATAGGGAGGAGGTCCAAGCCGATGATCGGCGCCTGACCACGAATCCCTCCACTCGTAATAATGTGGAGGCCCACGGGGGCGAATAGCATCAGTGTAGCGAAGCCGGAGAGGATAAAACCAATGAGGAACCCCTTCATCGTTACGTATCTGCTTCTGGAGCCGACGGTATAGGATGGCCACCTTGCTCCAATCCCGAGGCCGATGAAGCTGTTAATGATTATCGCCATCGCAGAGACTATCAATGTAGCTAAGGCATCACTTAGGCCCATGGGGGCAATGAGCTCCATCCCCGCGATAACTCCCAAGCTTGCCAGGCCTGAGATGAGCCAGGCTGGTGCGAGTTTACCCCTGATTAAGTCGTTTGGCTTGATGGGGAGACAAAGCAGGTTCATCACGGAGTTGCCTTCTTGGCCGATGGTGATCGAGGCGAACATCAGCGGTACGATGTATGGGATGAACGCAGCTAGAAAGAACCCCGGCGCCCTTCCACTCATGTCGCCTGGGGAGGCTATTGTGGGCAATAGGAATGATATCACGACCACAACTGGGATCGCCATGAATCTGGATAGGTCCTTTCGCCTAAGTAGTGCCCTGAATTCCTTCATCGCCAGAGCCGATGATAGGGGGTTAAAGCCAGGGACTATACTCGGCTGAGCTTGGGGGATATATTCCCCAGAGTTTTCTAATGATATCGATATCTGGACCGGTGACCAGTATCTTCGTCTAAGCTGTGACGCCATCTCGTAGATGGCAATGGTGAATAAGAACGAGAGTGTTGCGTAGATTGTCGTCTGGTATAGTTCATATTTTGAAAGGTTGATTAGGGCAACTGAGGGCCATACGAAGGGTATAAACTGGGCCACCTCGATGCCGTTAACGAGCCCTCCGAGGATCCAGTACAGAAAGAATGGTTGAAAGACCAACTGTACTATGGAAAATAGCAGGATCAAGGCAACTAGCCTCGACGCCATGGCTAATCGGCCGCTCCTCCTGTAGACTGTTGAGGAGATCCTGTTCATTATCGCCCTCAGAACCTCCACGATGAACGCGCCCAGGAGGAGAGAGAGTGTCGAAAGCACCATCGTCACCGACCACAGGTAGAATAGGCCAAGCTTCGCAGTGAGGGGAAAAGTGATGCCGGCGGCGAGGGCTAGGAAGGCTGAGTAGAGGAAGGAGGTCGAGAGGGCGGATGCGGCCACCAATTCTCTGGGTGAGACTGGAAGCCAGTTCACGGCTTCGCTTGAGGAGATGGCGGAACCTTGCCCAAGCTCAAACATCAAACCTGAGACGATCATCGCGGATGTCATTAGAACGGGTAGACTGATCATGGCCTGAAGGACCAGCGGTGCCAAGGCCACAACAATCTCCTGAGATAAACTACCTACAGCATATTGCATTAAAATAGCAGGAGCTGTGAATAGGGCGACGTCGATGAATAGAATCACAAATGGCCGTGTGAAGAACGAGATCGAGGCTCTGAGGCTGGATCTAAGGTAAGATTTTAGCAACGCGGAGGAAAGAGTTAGGACTAGGCCGGGCCTCACAGCCTTAAAGCCTCCACGACCTGCGCTGTATCCTCGCTCCCAGTTAGCTTTAGGAACACCTCCTCAAGACTCGAGTTTTTGAGCCCAGAGATGGCTTTGATCTCCTGAGATGTTCCCTCAGTGATGATGGAGCCTTCGCTGATTATGGTTATTTTGCTGCAGATGGCGTCAGCTATCTCGAGGACGTGTGTGCTGAAGAGGATCGAGACGCCATCCCCCGCTAAGCGATGCAGGATCTCCTTCACGATCCTCGCCGATCTGGGATCCATCCCGTTCAGAGGCTCATCGAGGATGAGGACCTTTGGTCTATGCATCAACGCCGAGATGAGCGCTATCTTCTGCCTCATTCCCTGTGAGAAGCCGCTCATGACCTCGTTCACGTGGTCATCCATCTGCAGGGCTCTTAGCAACTCTCCAACCCTCCTCTGCCTCTCCTCTCGACCTAGCCCGTAGGCTACACCCACCAGGTCCAGATACTCTGCCGCTGAGAGGTACTCGTAGAGGAAGGGCGTTTCCGGAACGTAACCTATGTACATCCTTGCTTCAACCGGCTTGGACCTGACGTCGACGCCACATACGCTAATGCTGCCGGAGTCAGGCCTGAGTATCCCTAGAATCATCTTCATGGTTGTGCTCTTGCCTGAGCCGTTGGGTCCTAGAAGCCCTCTTATCTCCCCAGGTTCTACGAAGAGATCAAGATCCTTAACCGCCCTAAAGGTTCCAAAGGACTTCGAGGCTCCCCTCACCATAATATTTGCCAGATCATTCACCTCATCTCCTTCGAGCCTACTAGCTGTACTATTAATCCATTTAAGGAACCGAGGATAATACTTCTCATCTATCCTAAAATTTTAGTAGAAAAATCACCCATGCCTCTATGCGCGTGCTACTGCTGAGAAACCAAGAAGGGAGTACGCTGCTTGAAGACCCAGTAATACTGCCGCTTAGCGCGCACTCCTGGAGCCCTTCTCTGTATATAGGGTTTTAGTCTTCAATCTTAGTGGTCCACTCCCCAC
>CAZIKD010000221.1:0-4121 GCA_964539725.1 uncultured Candidatus Bathyarchaeia archaeon
TACTCTCCGTGTAGAAGCACCAAGAATCGTTCAACTCTATGTGAGCTTTGATCCCATTTTCTCCGAGCATTGTTTTGACACGTTCGGCTTCGTCGTGGATGGCGTATGGAATCAGCATCTTGTTTCCTTTTTCATCCGTTTCGACTTTGTAGACTGGTTTGTTTTTATCGTATGCTACGCTGTTGTTGGCGCAGCCCGCGCAAGCAACGATTAGAGTCACTTTTTTCCTTCCAGTGACTTTAGGATGTTGTTGTCTGGTCTTATTTGTACAAAAGTTCCCATGGAAAATATAGAGTTTACCCTTTTTTTAAGACTTTCTATAAATATTTTCATGCTGCCAATTGTCTGAATAAGATTCATATTCTCAATAGTCTTATCCTAGATTCCACCTGATAAACAAACTTTTAATAAGTTCGCGCGCGCGCACGATCGAAAAGGAATATATTTTAAGTTCGCACGCGTGAAAGGATTGGTCTAGAGGCTGAACGCCGTGAATGGTGTGCAAGTGTGAGCAAATAATGATATCTGTGATAATACCGACTTACAACGAGGAAAAGAACATAGGGGCTTGCATTGGGGCAGTCAATAATCAGACTCTGTCTAGATCAGAGTTCGAGATAATTGTAGTGGATGGCAACAGTAAGGACAAGACAGTGGAGATAGCTCAGAGCCTTGGCGCGACTGTCATACAGCAGAAAAGCAAGGGCGTGGGGGGTGCGAGGAATGACGGTGCACACATTGCCTATGGGAACGTAATAGTCACGACAGACGCCGACTGCCTGCCAGATAAAGACTGGTTGTTGAACATAAAGAAAAACTTCGATGAGGCTGAGATAGTTGGGCTGACTGGGCCTTTCCACCCGAATATTCCTGAGGACATGAGTATAGTCGAGTCTTATACATATAGGATACTTTTTAGATGGATGAATTCACTACGCTGGGTAGTGCACTCTGTGTACCCGCACCTCATAGGCGCGAATGCGGCATTCAAAAAAGACGTGTTTCTAGTTATAAACGGTTACAGCGACTTGCCGTACTCGGACGACGTAGAGATAGCTAAGAGGTTGAAGAAGCAGGGTAAGCTCGTATTCGACAAGAAGGTGACGGTATTGTACTCGTTAAGGAGGCTAAAGAAGTACGGGTTCTTCAAGTATGTGACTATAATAGTGAATAATGACCTAAACGTTATGTTTTTGAGTAGAAAACCAAAAACCGATAACTATGCAAAACAAGATTACTGATGATTGTTAAATGCGTGCATTCTGATTGATGTTTTAAGCGTGCGCACGCGAACTCAGGAAAAGATTGTTGAGGATTAAGTCTTCAGCTCTGGGTGCTCCTCCATCTACTTCATCAACTCGTTGCGCGTGCGCCGAATGTACAGTAAGCACGCGCCAATCAGATCTTAATTGTTGGTCATTAACTTTAACTCTTTTTTCTCAATCTTAATTCAATTTCATTTTTGGCAGCTGATTCGTTCAGGCATTCTTTGAGGATTTTAGACTTGATTCTAGTATCATCCAAGTTACTCTTTTCTTTTTTCATTATTTGTTCCGTTTTTCCTAATACAATTTCCAAGTCTGTTATTGGAAGCAGAGTGGTGGCAATACAATAGAAGCTCCTAGATCTTCCATCGTCGAAGTTCTTGAGCATTTTCTTCAGCAACTCAATACGTCTTCTCTGTTGATTTATGAATTTTTCTAGGCCGTACATTCTTATGAAATCCATATTTGGCTTAACCTTCTTGTAAGTCAAGAACGAGTCATATTCTCCACCGTTCTCTAACCTCGATTCAAATTTTAGGCATGGAAACTCACTACATTGCGCGCAAACTTCAAGCCCTTTTTTCTTTACACAACATGTGATATAAGAGCAAGAAGGATGCTTGTTAAAGAAATCTGGTCCACAGCATCCTGAACACTTGGAATTTCCATCCGTGTAATATCTCGGACATAACCCGCAATCGAGACCGCAACAACCGATAGTCGGATAGTTCTTAATTGGGTTGTCACTCATTTTGATGCCACTTTCTTTACTTCTCTAGAATCCCATGCGCGTATGTGTCTTTTCTAAATTCTAATTAATACTATAGAAGTGTATACCGTATACAATTATCTGACCCCTGATTACATCAGGAATCCTTTCTCAATCAGCCTAAGCAATCCCTCGCTGCTCTGACCACTAACAGCATCCCCTTAAAATCACCCAACAACCCACAACATTATCATGGTTGGTTGGATAAAATTTTATCCCAAATTTACTTTGGATTAAGCCTCATCTTACGTGAAGCATTTTGATAGACGAATAGCTTATCCAAACTTCCACCTAATTCTAACCAGTGACCGCAATATGGTTTACCCATCACTGCTCCAGTCGGTGAGCGCGCGTGCATAAGTTGGTGGGATCGTAAATAGATTAATGTGAGTCCTATGAACAGCCCAAGTATGATAGTCTCAATTGGGTAGCTTGGTATTTTGCTGGTGGGGGAGGTCGATGTTGATATCGAGCCTACTTTCTCGAGGAACACGTTCCTATGTTGCTGATCGCCCTCCCTCACAGTCACCGTGTCTGTTGCGTTCACATAGCCAGGCTTAGTGAAGCTGAAGGTGTATTGACCAGGAGTCATTGTGTGGAAAGTATATCCCCCGCCCCCTGTGACTACACTCAGCGGTACCGAGCCAGAGGGATAAGCAGTCGATTTGATTGTGACCCCTGCTATGTATGGTGCCGCGTTAATTTTCTCGATGACCTTGAATTCTACGCTGGTATCAAAATCCCCGTGATTCAACACCATTAAATAGCGCACGCACTCTGATTTCGCGTATGCTGCATTACCACCCCACTCTACCTTGAGCGTCCAACCCCCCCTCTGGCCCTTGGGCGTGAATGTATAGAGGTATGCGCCCAACAAGTTGGGGGGCCACTCGACGGTAGTTTTAGTCCCATTGGGGTCGGTGATCATGAATTTGAGAATAGCCCCCGGGATCAACGGATCCATCGTAGCGGTCACGTTTACAGGCGATCCTGTGAACGCGAACGAGGGGAAACGTAGTTCAAGCTTAACTTGTGGGAAGTTGCTCGTTGTCCCTTGTGTCTCCTCTTGAGGCAACACCATGAAGCCCGCAGAGACTGTGGAGGAGGAGTATGTGGAGTCCCCACTGTAGTCTATCACGTAGTGCCAGGATCCCGCGATGTTTAATGTGACCTCGAATATGTAGTCACCACGTTGGTTGGGCTTTGATTCCATAATGATCTGTGAGCTGTCTGGTTTAGTGATTGTTATTTTTACTACTTCGTCGACCTTTATTCGGCTAGAGGTGCCTTTTTGGAGGATGGTTGCGTTTATGGTGACTTTGGAGTTGGTGAATGCTAAAGGAAACTGATTTGATAGTTGTATATATGTGGCCGTCGAGGAGGAGACGCTCTTCTGAGAGACTAGGCTAGTGCACATAAATGAATAGGTGAAAAGGATGATTAACGCGTATGCTTTGGCTTTTTCCAAGTGGCAGACCTCCTTCATTGATCATGTGCTCTAGATTCTTATTTACATCTTTTTATTTAAGATAAGAGATTGATTGCTCGAATATTTACGTGGATCTTCATTATTTAAGATATAAAGAGTTTTTAGAGCTTGAAAGATGACTTGCAATAATCTTATCCTCACTTCCACCTGATAGCAAACTGTGAACTTGATTGGTCGAGCTTAAAACCATCAACTTGCTGGTCCAGATAGTGAGAGTATCAGCAGCCGAAATAGCCACTGTTATAGGAGTCGGGAGTTATATCAACTCAAACAAGAGAGCCCAGCAGACGAGAGACAGGGAGCTCGAGACGCGTCAGGCACAACTATTCATGCAGCTCTACGACAGATGGACATTCGACATTGGTGAAAAGTTTTGGGACTTCCTCGATGCGCGCGCATAGCCTTATCCTGAGTCACACCCGATAATCCAACGTAAAATTAATAGTCGATCCAGCGTCCCTTTTAATCACTATATAAGCCTAATCGTTATAGGTGAGAGAAAGTGACCGGGAAGAATAACGATAAAGAAAAACAACTTTTAAAAGATTATGACGAGGTAGCAAAGCGGGTAAAGAGAGAACTGGTATCCAGACTCGGG
>CAZIKD010000222.1:0-4080 GCA_964539725.1 uncultured Candidatus Bathyarchaeia archaeon
GGGCCGATGTAGATCATGCCGGGCTCCTTCCAGAGTCCCACGAGGGGCTTCTTCTTGGCGAGCTCGGCGGTGACTTCCTTGTTCAATATCTTTATTGTTTCCTCGCCGATGGTCCCCCAGAGGTGTTTCGCGGGCTTTATGGCACCCCCTTCGTCAGTGACCAGGATGTAGACCGGCTCGTCAGCCTTCCCAGTGACTATGACGCCATCGTATCCAGCCATCTTGATCTCCGATGCGAACTCGGTGGAGGCGGTGGAGCCCACGACGCCGTTGCTTACAGGTGACTTGCCGCTGCACATTATCCTCGCGCCCGGGTAGATAGCTGTCATAGGCCCGGTCAGGGCGAGGAAGATGTTCTCGGGGCTAAGCGCGTCGATGTCTGTCCACTTCTTTCCTATCCTATCCCAGAGGATCTTGGAAGCTAACCCACGGCCACCGAAGAACATCTCCAATATGTCTTCGTCAAAGGTGACGTCCTTCACCTTTCCCTTCGTGAGGTCGACGTCGAGGAACTTACCAGCATATCCGCCTGGCACCTAGATTACCTCCTCACCCTTTTCCCCGAAGAACAAGACCGCGAGATCCTTTGCCACCTCAATCGGTGGTCTCGAGAAGAGCTTGCGGTGCACGTTCGGGCCCTCGAGAACGAGGGTCAGTGCGTTGTATCCCGCTTCGGTGCAGACCTTTACGCACTCAGGGTCGCCGTTGCATAGGTTGCAGATGGTGGCCTTGTTGTCTCCGGGGTGGAGCATCGGCACGTTTCCGGGGCAAGCCTTTATGCATTTCCCGCAGCTGGTGCACTTCTCCCTGTCCACGAGGACTGCTCCTGTGACCGCGTCGGTGCTTAGCGCCTGCGTCGGGCAGCTCCCCACACAGGGGTAGTCCTTACACTGGGCGCAGAGGTGGGGAACCTCGACGCCGGGGAACGGCATGAAGACGCGGACGCGTGACGCCTCGGGCCACATCCACCCCTCGTGCTTCATGCTACACGTTATCTCGCACCGCTTACATCCGCTGCAGGCGGCGTAGTCGCGAGCGATCCAGATGGGTTTACTCATGTTATCACCAGAACGACATATTTTAGGCATGTATCTGGATAAAAGGCTTCTCGGATGCGCCTCTTCGAGCCGATATATACGGAAAAACACATCGAATTAGTGAAAACGCAGAAAAGACCCCTAACAGGTTAAAAAACCATGACTATTCATCGATAACTTATTGAGGCGTTCCATAGCTTATCCGTCATGGTATCAAGGACATTTACCATGGAGAGTTCCATCATCCATCTAGCCGGGATCGCCTCATTACCGTAGTAGGCACCCGCGAGCTGCCCGTAGACGGCGCCGACTGTGTCCGAGTCATCGCCGAGGTTAACCGCGAGCAGACAACCCTCCTCGAATGACGTGCTCTTCCAGAAGGCCCACAGAGCCGCCTCTAAGGTCTTGACCGAAGTTCCCTGCGCCCTGATGACCGGTGTTTCCGAAAGCCTGAAGGAACCCCCCGCGACGGTGTCGACCTCGGGTATCAGGGGGGTCTTTCTCCATATACCTATCGCTGGTTCGTACCTCCCAGCGAGCAGTACTTCCTTCTTAATGTCCTTCAGCACACCGACGATCAGGGCGCCCAGATATCGGCATGAATCTATAGCGGCATCGGCTCTGTGGGTGGTCTTCGAGCTCAGACCAGAGTACTCGACCGCCTCTCGGGGGGAGGCGTGATAGAAGAGCGGAACCGGTGCCAGTCTCATGAGGGAGCCGTTACTCCCCGTCTCAGGATTTGTAGGGCCGGAATATGGGTTTCCTGTGTCAATGAATCTCCGGAGGCTCGCCTTCGTTGTGTTCCCGATGTCGAAGCAGCTCCCGGTACAGCTCAAGTGGCCCTCTTTCCACCACCTGACGTACCTCTCAGCTTGGTTGCGGGGATCGAATCCGCGCCGCTCCACTAAGCTCTCGGCAAGGCAGAGAGCGAGGGAGGTGTCATCTGTCCAGTCCCCCACTTTTAAATTGAAAGGACCTCCACCGCGGAGGCTGGCTATCGGCGCGAAGCTGCCCCTCGGTTCGAACTCGACCGGCGCCCCGAGGGCGTCTCCGACCGCAAGACCTAGAACGCTGCCCCTGAACCTGCTGAGGAGATCCATTGTGGAAAAAGGGTGGTTGAGCGGATATAAGTGGGGGGCTTTAGACCCTGAGCTTCTTCATCATTGGCTCGAGGTCGGCGAGGTCGAGCTTTTTCAGAGTATCCTTGGTCGGGATGCCGCGTTCGTCCCAGCCGAGGGTCTCGTGGTAGACCTGTAACTTCTGGTCGACGAGCTTCTTATCTGTCGTTTTTCCCTTGTAGGGTCCCTCGGGTAGAGGCTCGTAGAACCGGGGCGGGTTGTCGTCATCCTTGAGGGGATCCCACTTCATGTCGGGTCCTCCTAGGAGGAGCAAAGCCCTCTGCAGTGTGACTATCCTTGGGCCGATCTCCTTCCGCCAGCTCTCGACGGTTATGGGGAACCCGGTTATTGCTTTGGCGAAGTCGAACTCCAGTTCCCGGTTGGTTCGGCAGAAGTCGCAGAAAACACCGGAATCAGCGAATATGGCGTCGCTCATGTCGCTGTAGCCGTCACCAATGATAGAGGTGTGGTCCCCACCTTGGACGTTGCCGGCGTAGCTAGCGTCGTGGACGTAGTCCATATCGCTACGTGTGCCGTGGGCGCCTATCTCGATGCCCTTGACGTGGACGACGTACTTTAGGAGATCCTCAGGCTTCTTTCCCTTCATCTCTGCAATCTTGATGGCGGCGCGATATGTGCCCTCAGCGAGGACGTCGCCTATCCCCTCGCGCTTCGCAATCATCCAGGCGAGTTTCGTGAAAGCCTCGGTGTCCCCCCACTTGAGTTCGAATCCTATGTCCTTCTTAGTCAGGATCTTCCTCTGGTAGAGCTCGGCGGCGAAACCCATAGTGTTAGGACCGTTGATGCCGCTGTGGCCAAGGTTATCGATAAGGGCGCTCATGTGAATGTTGTTTACGGGCTCGAAGATGCCGAGGTTAGTGCCACAGTATGCCTGGAGCTCGTAGTCGGGTAGATCAGTGATGTCTCCCTTCCACTTCCCGTTCTTTATGCAGCTGACCTTCATGCAGTTCGTCGTGCAGTTGAAGTCTGCCCACTTCTTTTTGACCCAGTATTGTTCGAATCGTGGACCGGCGTAGCTCTTCTCGTCGTGCCATTCGGTTTGCCAGTTCTTGATTGGCTCCGAGCTGTATTCCGCCCCCACTTGATAGCCGAGGTACCCGGTACCGTAACGTCGGAACTCGGACTTACTTATGAGTATCTCATGGGCCTTCTTCCAGAGGAGCTTCGCTGCCTCAGGGGCATCTGGGGCGGGCATCTTTCCCCGTCCCTTGGCGACAACGGCCTTTAGCTTCTTTGAGCCCATGAGGGCGCCGTAACCACCATAACCCGCCGCGTGGCATAACTTCGACATGACCGCGGCATTTCGGACGAGGTTCTCCCCCGCGGGGCCTATGTAGATGGAGCCGGGCTCGCGCCAGATGCCGACGTTCGGCTTCCTCTTATGGAGTTCCTCCCCAACCTCCTTGTTTAGGATCTTAATCGTCTCCTCACCTAATGTACCCCAGATGTGCTCTGCTGATTTGATCTCTGCACCCTCACTAGTGACGAGGAGATAGGCAGGCTTCTCCGCTTTGCCGGTGAAGATCACACCATCGTAGCCCGAGCAACGGAGCTCATGGGCGAACTCTGTCGACGCGGTTGAGCCGACTGTGCCCATGCTGGCCGGGCTCTTGCCAGAGACGCAGATCCTACCCCCAGGGTAAATTCCCGTCATGGGTCCAGTTAGCACTATTAGGGGGCTCTCAGCGGCGTAGGGATCAAGGGTCTCCCACCTCTTACCGACGCGATCCCAGAGGATCTTCGCCGCCAGGCCACGGCCTCCGAAGTACTGTTGTAAGATCTTCTCGTCGAAGCTGATCTCTTTAATCCTCTCTTTAGTCAAGTCGACGTCGAGGAACTTTCCCGCATATCCGTTCGGCATCTTAGATTACCTCCTCGCCCTTCTCGCCGAAGAAGTATACGGC
>CAZIKD010000223.1:0-4079 GCA_964539725.1 uncultured Candidatus Bathyarchaeia archaeon
ATATGGGCCTCTCGAGTCCGAGATCCCGGGTTCAAATCCCGGCGGGAGCACCACTTCTGAGTTAATGCAATGGGATAACAGCGCTCGCGTTTAGGACTCGGGCAGGATCACATCTAGAAGAGCGTGTCTACCCTTCTTAACCTGTTGCAGGGCTCTGAGGAGAGCAGGCTTGACTTCAGAGGGATCTGTGATCTCCTCCCCGTAGCCGCCGAAGGATTCGGAGAGTGTAGAATAATCCGGTTTGGGTTTCGCGTAGACGCCGTAGATCCTCCCACTACTCACGGCGTGTCATTTTGGGTAGTATCGTGGGTGATGCTTCATGGCGGCGTAGCCTTGATTGTCGTAGATTATAGTTAGGGTTGGGATGGCGTATTCCTGGGCGAGGCCGAAGCAGGCGTGAACGGGGTTGTAATTGAAGCTCCCGTCTCCCTCGAGGGCGATGACGGTCTTCTTTGGGGCGGCGAGCTTTGCGCCGAGGGCGACGCCGAGACCCTGGCCTAGCCCCGTGTGGGCAACGGGTCCCGTGGCCTCAAGCTGTGACCCTGGTACTACTCGGTGGCGTACTATGTGTTCGAAGATCATCGTGCTGTGGCTTATTGTCTCATGGATGATTATCGTGTTCTCGTCAACTATTTTGTCTATGCAGTGGCTTAGCCAGACTGGGCTTATCGGGCGCTTGTCCTTGGTAGAGAGTGCTTCTTTTCTCCACTCATCCCTGAGGCGTTTATGTTCAGCGCTCCAGCGTGTGAGTCGATCCTCCACTCCCTTGCCGCGACCGCGCACTTTCTTATCCTCAGCGATGAGCGCAGGAATGGCGATGCTTGAGTCAGCTGTGATAAGGAGGTCGGCGGGATAACCGTAAACGGGGTACTTGATCTGCAGCGGGTCGAGGTCCATGAAGACTATCTTAGCCTTGCTCTTCTCTGTAATGCTATTTGGGGGGTACCATGGAGGCCAACCATTTGCGTCTATGACTAGGATGAGATCTGCGTCTGCGAGATAACTCCCCATATTGGGACCCATGTGTAGAGGGTTATTAGTTGGGAAATTCGTGTATCCAGGCGTCTCGAAGACTGGCGCACCGAACAGCTCCGCCAACTCGACGAGAGACGCGACTGCGCCTTGGTTCCTCCCTAAGTATCGGGTGTACATGAGTGGATTCTCTGCTTTAACGAGCATTCCCGCCAGCTTCCTCAACGCCGTGGGATCCGCTTGGACGAAGGAGGGCCTCGGGCTTTGGTAGGGCACCCTCATCTTCTCTCTCTTCTCGAAAAGGAGCTCACGGGAAAGGGCGATCATCACAGGTCCCTTTATGTCAGTTGAAGCGATGTCGAGTCCCCTGACCATCGTCGAGAGGACGTTGTCGTTCGACTCGGGTGTGTCAACCCACTTCATATAAGGTTGGACGAGCCTCTGCTGCCCCCCGACCTCGGTAAAGGAGAGATAGTGGGGCCCAGGAGTCCCACCGTAGACCTCGTTGTCGTGGGTCCTCGCCTCACCGACGATGAGCATGAGAGGTATCTGGTCCGTGTAGGCTGCTTTCAGCTCCATCGCACCGTGGAGCATCCCTGTGAGGACGTGCGCCATTAGGACCTGCGGCCTCCCAGTCACCATATAGTAGCCCTTAGCGAGGGAGACAGAGAGCCCCTCGTGCCTCGTGTTCATATATAGGGGCTTCTTCCCTGCTTCGTTGTACTTCGCCAGATACTCCCAGATTGGGACAAACTCTGTACCTGGCGAGCTGAATACGAAATCCACGCCATATCGGTGAAGGACCTCTACATAACCCTCCGCTGCGCCTTCGACCTTGATCTCCTCCAAACCAAGAACCTCAAGAACCAATTGGTTAGTTGAAGGATGGGGCAGATTAAACGATTGCGAGGAGCCGAGTTAAAAAAAAGCTTCTCATGTGGGTCGCTTAAAGAGGGTGTCACCCGAACCACTTATCGAGCCTAGCGGCACCCTTAGTAGCCGAGGAGAAGCCTTTATCCATCTTCTCGATAGCTGCGAGCACCTTCTCCCGGCTGAAGTTGTGCTCCCCGCAGAGGTAAGAGAGTATACCCGCCGTGTCGGGTTTCCTCCACTCGAGTCGGTAGTCGTCGGTGACCTCGGGCTTCAAGAACAGTTCTCGTATCTCATTGATGGGGTGGGGAAACTCCGCGTTGGGTAATTCGGGAAGCGCCGCCTCGAGGCTGCCCTGTTTCTTGATTAGTTTGATCGCCGTCTTGGGGCCAATTCCCTTGACCCCTTCAGGATTGTAATCAGTTCCGATGAGGATGCCGACGTCGATTAACTGCTCCCGCGTGAGCCCGATCTCCGCCAGGAGCTTCTGGTACTCATATATCTCTGGCTCAACCTTGATGTAGACGTTCTTTCGAGGGAGCTTTCTGCGACCGCTGATTGAGAGGTTTCTGACGAGACGGGGTGCGCCTAGAAGAATAGAGTCAAAGTCTTGACTGGACGATGCCCAGACGGACCCCTTTATGGCCATATGTGCTGCCTGAGCCTCCCCCTCGCTTGGCGCCTGTATCCAGGGTATCCCCATGAGGCTGAGGAGCCTTTTAGCGTCCCCAACTATATTTGTGGAGGCAATGACGCTTTGCTGCCCCCATCGACGAGCACCTTCATGGTCCCCCTCCTCGATGGCCTTCTCGTACCTCTGCTTTGCTTGGACCCGTATCTCGTGACGCGCTTCGAGGGTCTGTCTTTTGAACTCGTGTGGCCTACCGTCGAAGCAGTAGACGATCCTTACCCCAGCCTCCAGTAAGTTACTGTTTCTGTATAGGATACCGCTGAGGTGACTGGTGATGCGACCTTGCGCGTCCTTCAGTGGCTCACCTGCCTGACCACGGATGATGGCTAGGAACTGATAGATGACGTTGTGCCCGTCGAAGGCGACGGCCCTCCCTTTTAGTTCGTCTAGAGAAATCTTTCGGGGCTCCACGAGGTCGCCTAACTGGACGCCCATAGATTAGTCTCCTACGCTAGCTCTATCCGCCTCTTTCCCCGGGCCATGCGGGTGACTCTGACGAGGCCCTGTATCTCCATCTCCATCAGGATCTTACTGAACTCGGTCTCATTTATCCCGCTTTGGTACTTCTGCACCTGCTTAAGGAGTTCGTCAAACTCCTGTGCGCCCCCCCGCCCAAGGGACTCCACGACTGTCGACGGTATTAGCTTCACGTCCATAAGGTTCACCTACGCAATGTCCATCGGTGGCTTGAGCTGTTCCCGGATGCGCTTGTTCGTATCCTGGTACCACTTCTCCATCTCTGGAGTTATCGAAGGTACTATATCAGCCATGACTTTCTCGAAGTCGGCAGCGGTAACTTTCTGAGTCTCAGGATCCTTGCGGAGAGCGTTTATTGCCGCCTCGCGGCAAATAGCGTCTATGTCTGCGCCGCTGTAGCCTTGCATCTTCTTCGCGAGATCCTCGATCTTTACCTTCTCTAAGGGAATCTCCTTAGTCTTTATCTGAAGTATCCTGAGACGGGCGTCGTAGTCTGGTGGCGGCACGTAGACGCGTCTGTCGAACCTGCCAGGCCGCAGGATGGCTGGGTCGATCATGTCGGGGCGATTCGTCGCTGCGATGACAACTATATTCTGAAGGCTGAGGAGACCGTCTATCTCGGTGAGGATTTGGCTGATGACGCGCTCAGTTACACGGTTGTCTCCGCCTCCACCTCTAGTGGGGACGAGGGCGTCGAACTCGTCGAAGAAGATGATGCTCGGTGCAGCCATGCGAGCCTTCCTGAAGGTCTCGCGGATCGCCTTCTCGGACTCGCCAACCCATTTGCTGAATATCTCGGGACCGCGTATGCTGATGAAATTGGCTTCGGATTCGGTGGCGACGGCTCTTGCGAGTAGCGTCTTACCGCAGCCGGGCGGTCCAATTAGGAGAATACCCTTGGGGGGTTGGATGCCTAGTCGGGTGAACCTCTCTGGGTTCTTCAGAGGCCACTCGACCGCTTCCTTGAGCGCCTGCTTGACCTCTTCAAGACCGCCGACCTCATCCCAGTGGACATTCGGCGTCTCAACGTAGACCTCGCGCATTGCGGTGGGGGTGACCTCCCTGAAGG
>CAZIKD010000224.1:0-4052 GCA_964539725.1 uncultured Candidatus Bathyarchaeia archaeon
GGGTTGAGTAGAGATCCCCTTTCCAACAAGCTTTGACTCAGGCCGTCCCAGGGGGCCCCCGAAGGAGAATGTTCCGCGCAGCATTCACGTCCCTGTCCAGTACAAGACCACACGACGGGCAACGATGCACCCGCACGGACAAGTCCTTCTTCACAGTTGCACCGCATCCAGAGCACTTCTGGCTGGTATCCGTGGGGTCGACGGGCACCGTAACGCCCAATAACCTTTCAGCCATGTAGGTCAGGTTGCCCCTCAGAGACTCCCAACCAGCATCGTAAATGCTCTTAGAGAGGTACCTGTTCCTTACCAAGTTGGTGATCTTTAGGTCCTCAACATAGATCTTCTTATATCTGTTCACAATACTCCTAGCCATTTTGAAGGAGAAGTCACGCCTCTGGTTAGCTACCTTCACAGCCACCTCAGCAGCCCTCACCCTCGCCTTCTCCATATTCTTTGAGCCCTTCCTGCACCTCGAGTGCCTGCGCCTAAGTCTCCTCAAAATCTCAGTCGATTTTCTGTAGTTTTGCGGCGCCTCTATGATTGTACCATCACTGAGAGCCACGAGGGACATTAAACCAAAATCCACAACCACGGTAGGGAGCCTCTCAGTGATTGGCTTGTTCTCCACTCAGATGCGAAAACAGCGTACCACTTGCCAGAGGAGCCCCGGATAACTGTGAGGATCTTAACCTTCCCCCCGACAGGTCTGTATTGAATTATCTTCAGATCACTTATCTTGGAGAACCTCAGCCGTCCTTTCTTAAGATGCGCTCGTGTATTCATTTCAGCCACTCCGAGTGATTCTCCGACTTGAATCGTGAAGGTCTTAAAAGGGTTCACTGTGTTTAGGCTTTTCATGAAGTTTCCAGATTTGAGGAGGTGACTCTGGAGGAACATGTTGTGGTCTCCAGGCTTACGTTGCTATTCATGGTATGGCGCGCGTAATCTAGAAGTACATCGAGCCCCAATTCACTGAGCTCCATCCACCCAGTCAAGATGGGGGGTCTTCGCTCAGAACGGTGATAAACTTGTGTTCAGGTTTTTCTATTTATCGGGCGCACGCAAGTTATTTCACCTAACACCGCTGATCTAGATCGATAACTATGAGTCTTTCAGGTCTAGGTGGCGATCTATCGGGAATACCCCTCTTGAGGGATGCCAAGAGGAAGAGGTTCAGCAGCTACGACCGCACCGGGGGAAACAAGGACTATATCACCGTACCGGCTGGGGAGATCGTCACCCTCGCTGAAACGAAGGGCGCAGGAATCGTCAAGCACATATGGGTAACCATCCGCACAAGGGACGAGTATTACCTCCGCAAACTTGTTCTGCGAACCTACTGGGACGGCGAGGAGAACCCAAGCATAGAGGTCCCAATAGGAGACTTCTTCGGCATCGGCCATGCTATCTCAAAGAACTTTATCTCGGCCCCCCTACAGATGAGCCCAGAGGACGGTAAGGGTTTTAACTGCTGGTTCCCGATGCCCTACTCAAAGGGCGCTAAAATAACCGTCGAGAACCAGGGCGCATGGGACTGCGATGTCTTCTATTACTACGTTGACTATGAGGAGCATAAGAAGCTCCAGGAAGGCCTCGGAAGGTTCCACGCCGCATGGAACCGAGAAAACTCCACAAAAGGCGACCAGAGCGACGAGTTGGATAACCCCACATGGCTGTTTCGAGGCACCAACCTCGATGGGAAAGATAACTATGTGATCCTCGAAGCTGATGGGAAGGGCCACTACGTCGGCTGCAACGTTAATGTGCATAACCTCCGCCCCACCCAGCGCTTCAACTGGTATGGCGAGGGTGACGACATGATCTACATAGACGGGGAGAAACTACCAAGCCTGATCGGCACAGGCACCGAGGATTATTACGGTATGAGCTGGTGTCCGACGCAGGAGTATTGCGCGCCATACCACGGATTACCCATACCCGGATCAGATAAGAACTGGAATGGCAAGGTAACCTGGTACAGATACCATATATTAGACCCAGTCTACTTCGAGAAATCTATCAAGGTAACTATCGAACACGGACACGCTAACAAGCGCAGCGACGACTACAGCAGCACAGCATACTGGTACCAGGCCGAGCCACATAAGAAGTTCAAACCTCTTCCGCCGGTACAAGACCGTCTACCGAGGGAGAAGCCATGAAGGTAGGAGTATTTAGCCCCAACGATGCCCGACCCTGGGTCCGAGAGGAAAACATAGATCACATGATCAGCCAGGAAAAACTCCTCGTCAACGCCCTTACGAAAGCGAAGGTCGAGGTCGTAAGAGGCGGCGAGAAGCACCAGAAGATGGATCAGATAGCCTGGAATACCAGGCTAGTTCAGGAGCATATTAAACACATCGCCGACGCCAAACCAGAGACCCTCATCATAAACCAGGGCAGCTGGACGTTCCCCTGGGACAGCGTCGACGCCGTTAAACGCTACGCAGTTGAGACCGGAGATGTCCCGAGAGTCGTAATGTTCAGCCACAAGGACCCGACAGTCCCTGGTCTAGTAGCGGGCATGGCCGCGGGTGGTGGCCTTACCCGCATAGGCGTCCCATTCAGCCACGTCTTCGGGGACATCAAATCTGACAAGACGGTCATCAAACGCCTTCTGGCAATCCTCACATTCAACGAGCGCCGAGCCTCTGAGGCTGAGACCGCGAAGAGAGTGGTAACCGACCTCAAGGCACAGAAGTACCTCGCCCTAGGTGGCATGAGCCTGAAGATGCCCACAACAACCGCCGATGTCGATCAGTGGCAGAAGCTATTCGGCATCAGCTACGAGGCCCTCGACCAGAGTGAGCTACTCAACAGGGCTCTCGCTATGGTGGATTGGAGTGGTAAAGCTGGCGAGGGGAAGTACAAGATACTCGACCTCCGCCTCAAAAAAGCGGCGGAACACATACAGAAACACGGCAGCATCGACTACAGCCGCCCCAAGCTCAAGGAGTTCGCAAAGATGCTCCTCCAACTCAGCCTCTACTTTGCTGGTGAGGATATCACTAAAGAGTACGCGGTGACCTTCGCTGGGATAAAGTGCCAAGACGAGTTGAGCGCTAATCACTGCACAGCTTGCCTCATGGCAGCTTATCTAAGCAACGACGTCGGGCCCGACGGAATACCGAAGAAGATAATTCCGATCGCGTGCGAGAACGACATGGACTCCGCCCTCACCCAACTCATAATGCACCTCAGCACGGGAAACCCAGCGGGCTTCGGCGACTTCCGAGACGTCGAGGACCGCATCCTCTACATAGTCAACTGCGGTCAGCACCCTCCCTACTTCTTTGGTGGGCCCGAAATGGACTCGGTGAAGAAGCTAGACAACATTGAGTACATGGGGCAAGAGATCTTCTACGACGCTGGTGGGAGCAGCGTCCGCGGTAGGACTCCGGGAGGCCATATTATGACCATCGCCCGCTTAGGAAGAGAGAACCTCCGATACAGGCTCGTCGCCAGTGTACTAGAGACCTTACCTGTTGACCCCAAGGAGCATGAAAAGTACAACCAGAGCTGGCCCATTATCAAGGGGAAGATCCCTATGAGTGACGAGGAGATAATCAGCGTTTGGCCCTGCAATCACCTGGGATTCGCCTACGGTGACCTGACTCCCGCTCTCGCCGAGGTAGCCCATCGCCTCGACATCGGCTACACTATCTACGACGCCGACGGTAACAAGTACTATAAACCGACGTGACCGCGTTGACTTACCTAGTAGGCACCGACATCGGCACCCTCGGGACTAAGACGGTGGTCGTCGACGCCGATGGCCGCATTAAGGGTTCCTCCTTCATCGAGTATGGCGTCATCATCCCAAAGCAGGGGTGGGCTGAGCAGTGGCCCGAAGTCTGGGAGAAGGCAGCTCGGGCCTCCATTAAGATCGCCATAGAAAATGCGAAGATCGACCCCCGTGAGATAGCGGGCGCTGCCATAAGCAGCCTCTACGGTGGCAGTGGCGTCCCTCTCGATAGAGATATGAAGCCGATCCGTCCATGCATAATATGGGCCGACCGTAGGGCCACCGATGAGTGCCGGTGGCTCCGCGA